>CAZRAS010000001.1:0-31193 GCA_964598045.1 uncultured Clostridia bacterium
TACGTGCCTCCACGACGAAAATGGCACAATCACGCAGACTTGCCTTAGAAAAAATGGAGCTGATCGAAAAACCCATGCTTCCCCCTCCGCCCCCTCGTTTTTCTTTCGGCTACGCCGATAAACCTTACGAACGCGTGTTGGAAGTCAACGATATGCAATTACGCGCAGGCGAAAAAGTTCTTTTGGAAAAGGCATCTTTTTCTTTAACGCGAGGAGAAAAATGCGCCGTCGTCGGAGATAACGGCACAGGCAAATCCACCCTCATCAAAGAGCTTGTCAAAGGGAAAAATCCTGCCATACGATTGGGCAGATTTGTTAAAATCGCCTGCTACGATCAAGAAAACGCCAACCTCGACCTTAATGAAACGGTACTCGGCGAGCTTTGGGGAAGACACGTCGGTTGGGAACAAACACGCATCCGAAATATTTTGGCACAAGCGGGGTTGGTCGCCGAAGATATGGACAAAAAAGTACGTATGCTTTCGGGCGGCGAACGAGCAAAACTCGCCCTTGCCGTATTTGAATGCGAAAACGGAAACTTTCTGGTTTTGGACGAACCGACCAACCATCTCGACCTCGCAGCAAAAGAAAGCCTCGAAGCTGCATTAAAAGCCTTTGACGGCACCATTCTGTTCGTGTCGCACGACCGATATTTCATCCGTGCTTTAGCGGGGAAAATTTTAGAGTTCGAAGACGGCAAGCTCAATTCTTTCACAGGCTCCTACGACGAATACACCGCGCAAAAACAATCGGCAAAATCTCAGGACCGAAACGGTAATTCAACCCCGATCCCCAACCTTTCGACAAAATCCAACAAAGCGGACGGATATTATCGAAGCAAAGAAGAGCGAGCCGCCGATGCGCGCAAGCGTACTCGTATTAAAAAAATAGAGGAAGAAATCGCCTCCCTCGAAGAGGAAGACGTGACCCTCAACGAGCAGTTGTCCGATCCTCTCGTCACCGCCGATTTCACCCGCCTCACGGACATATGTAATCGCATCGAAAAAATCAAAAACGAGCTCGACGCCCTCTACACCGAATATGAAACACTCATCTAAAAAATAATTTCAAAAATTTTGTAAAAACCCTTGACAAATTCCTCACAATATGATATCATTTATATATCAAAAACATATTTGGAGGTACATAATATGCAAGAAGTTATTTTAACCAACAAAAAACACGGTATGGCAGTATTAGTCAGCTGTATTCTTGTTTTGTTTCTCGCCTTCGTCGGATTTCTCAGCGGCATCATCATAAACGAGAACGCCGATTCCGGCTCAAACGACGGAGTAGCGCTCATCATCGTATCCTTGGTCGTCTTGTGCTTGGCATGGATTCCCCTCGTCGGTCTCCGTGTCTTAAAGCCGCAAGAGGCACTCGTTTTGACCTTATTCGGCAACTATGTCGGCACGTTGAAGGGAGAAGGTTTTTACGCCATCAACCCTTTCTGTGTCTCCGTCAATCCTGCCGCAACGACCAAACTCAATCAAAGCGGCGACGTAAAAAATGTAACAGCTCTTTCCTTGGAAGATGCCGTGAATACAGCCATGGTACGTCCCAATAAGAAAATTTCTCTTAAAATCATGACGTTGAACAATAACCGCCAAAAGATCAACGATTGCCTTGGCAATCCCGTAGAAATCGGCATTGCGGTAACGTGGAAGGTGGTTAACACCGCAAAAGCGGCGTTTAACGTTGACAACTACAAGGAATATCTTTCCTTACAATGCGACAGTGCTTTAAGAAATATCGTACGCATTTATCCCTACGACGTGGCGCCCAACGTCGATACGACGGGAGACGGAATTGCAGACGAAGGAAGTTTGCGAGGTTCGAGCGAAGTGGTTGCTTCCCGCATTCGCAACGAAATTCAAGCACGCGTAAACGATGCAGGTATCGAAATCGTCGAAGCGCGCATCACCTATCTTGCTTATGCACCCGAAATCGCAGCGGTCATGTTGCAACGCCAGCAAGCTTCCGCCATCATCGACGCAAGGAAAATGATCGTAGACGGTGCGGTAGGTATGGTGGAAATGGCACTCGAACGCTTAAACGAAAGCGGCATGGTACATTTGGACGAAGAAAGAAAAGCGGCGATGGTTTCCAATCTCTTGGTCGTCCTCTGCGGCAATCACGACGCGCAACCCGTCGTCAACACAAGCAGTTTATATTAATAAAAGGGTGAAACACGCCGAAAAAACAGAAAAAATATAAAGATAAAACCATAAAATAACGAAGGCAGGTATGAGATTATGGACGAAAATGAAAAAAAGCAAGTCCCCTTACGCTTATCTAAAAAACTATATAATGCAATCGCGGCGTGGGCGGAGGACGACTTTCGTTCGGTAAACGGTCAAATCGAATATCTACTGTCGGAGTGCGTGCGCCAACGCAAGAAAAACGGCAAATATGTTTCCGACGAAATAGACGTTCCGCCCGATCTAAACATCGAATAACCGATAAAAGAGAAAAACACCTTGCGAGCTCTCGCAAGGTGTTTTATCATCTACTTTTTATTTGCTTTCTGCATACTTATAGGCATAGATATGATAACCGGAGGTGAATTTCCCGAAAATATACTTATTGCAGGCAGATTCATTCATGATATAAATCTTGCCGTCCAAATAGACGAGTTCTTCAGACATAGGAGGCGCCTGAATCGTATCCACGAGGCTTGCGCTGTCCAAATAGGAAACGGAAAGATTTTCAAAGCTAAACGCTTCTCCGCCGCTCGTCTTCCCAGCAAAGGTGTATCCCGTATAAACGCTCACTTTATCCAAATCGTACACAAGCAAACGGGAAGCGGAAAGTCCGTAGGAGGTCGAAAGCACGATTTTATTGTCATCCGTAAAACACATCCCCTGCACGCAATCTGTTGTGGAAATAACTGCAACGGGGGTAGGATTCACACCAAATCGGCTTCCTTCATTCATCTTAAACACGGTAATAACGGACGTGTTTTTATCTCCGCCCGGCGTTTCCATACGTTCGTGCGCAGGCGTTTCATAATCTTCTGCAATGTAGAAAGTACCTGCGTACAAATACCCCTCTTGAATATAGCAATGAGCAGGCGTATTATACGTATTGATAAGTCCGAGCATTTTCGCACTCTTCCCGGAACGAATATCCGCATACGAGAATACGGCAAGTCCGCCCGTGTGGGTGATATATACGTATTCCCCGTCACATTCGATGCCGCCGACGTGTCCGTTATACACGCTGCCGTCTTCATTCAAAAGCTCGGTGTAAAAGGATTTCCCTTCCTCATCCACTACGTATACGCGAGAAGACTTCGTAGCGTCTGTCATATAGCTCGTCACGAGGAACACCTTATCTTTCTCCACGTAGTCGAATCCCTGCTGTACGGCACCGTCGTTGGAACCGGGGGTCGCGAAAGTCTTTTCGCTGTTGGAATAGAAGTCTTTCATCCAAATACGTTCTCCAAAGTGCACAACGCCAAGGACGAGCACAACGAGACATATAAGTATGACGACGATTTTTAAAATTCCTTTCAAAAATTTCTTCATATTGTTTTTACCTTTCCTTTGGTATTTTGTGCCTTTATACTATCACTTTCTCTCGTAAATGTCAAGTAAATCGTCGGCAATAAAAAATTAAACGGGCATACCATGTATGCGTTCAAAAAAATTTCTCCATTTTTTCACAAATATATTATCGATTTTTCTCTCGACTTTTGCTTTTTTTTCGACAGCGTATCCCCTCTTTCGAGCGCGTTGGACAAAATCTTGCATTTTCATAATCCATGCGTTGACAAACAATCGACGAGTGTGTTATAATATTTTTACTATGGAAGATTTTTGGAAACCGAACTTAAAAGAATACACCGAACAGCTCAAATCGAACGCCACTGCCAAGGAAGCGGCTGCCTTTTACGACAAAAACCGTCAAGCCGCGCGGTATATGTTCGGGTACCCTGCTTATTTCAACCCCATTTCTCCCCTGACGCAACATCTGTTGCTCATGCACTATGCCTCCCCGTTCTCCAACAATTGCGGAGACATCGAAGAGCGCGGCAACTACGCCATGGATACGAAAGACATCGAACGTCGTATCGTAGAATTATACGCAAAAAAATTCGGCATGGGCAAAAATTTCTGGGGCTACGTCACAAGCGGCGGCTCGGAGAGCAACTCCTGCGGCATCGCTTTGGCATTCGCTAAAAATCCAAACGGGATTTTATACTACTCAGCATCTGCCCACTATTCCGTGGAAAAATATGCCGATCGTTACCCCCACGTCGAAATTCCCACAATCGGGAAGGATGTCATGGACTTACCACGACTGTTCGAACGCATTGAAAAAAACTATCGCGTGAAAGGTGCCGCCGCCAATCTCGTACTCACCCACGGTACGACCAAATACGGGGTGTGCGACAACGTGGACGCCGTCGTCGATTTCCTTCGCGAGAAGAATATCCCCTATTATATCCACGTAGACGCAGCACTGTTCGGGGGAATCCCCAACAACCAAACGGACGCCCCTTTATTTTTGAACGCAAAGGAACGCGGCGTCAATTCCGTTTGCGTGAGTATGCATAAATACGTGGGTTTTCCCGACGTTCACTCGGTATTTGTCGCCTCGGAGAAGCCACAGGGCAGAAACGTCGCCTACATCGGGCAAAAGGACACCACCGTTTCCGGTTCCCGTTCCATCCCCGCCTTTGCACTCTATAACCATATCGTAGAACAGATGAATCAGCCGCAAACAGACCTTTATAAACGCAACATTGTCTTCTTTGAAGGGCTTTTGAAAGAGTACGGCATCAAATTTCACCGCGCGCCTCTTTCCAACATCTTCGTCATTGCAGAGCCGAGCGAGCAAACAGCGAAAAAATATCAACTCTCCTGTTTTGAAGAAATGGAAAACGGGGAGTTTATCCCTAAGGCGCATATCATCGTCTTTCCCACCCATCGGGAAGGGGAAATGCGAGAGTTGGTTACAGACTTACAACGGGATTTTTCTTAAGCCATCGACTTTAATCGAGAAAAAAAAATGAAGGACTGATAAGCGTTCAACGCTTACCTGTCCCTTTCTTTTTTATATTCATCGCAAACATCACACTTCCAAAGCGACAGCCGCATACAGCTCGCTCCTACGGGCAAAGCATCCTCGAATGAAATTATACGTCCTTGACGTGATCGAAATAGAGTTGATTCACCTCATCGCAAAAACGCTGAGCAATCTGATATCTGTCCAATCCCTGTTTGACAAAATCCTGCACGAAGAGTGCTCTACCGATCACCATGATTCGTTTTTTAATGCTGTAATACACAGGATAGACGGGCAAATCCTCTTTTGACACTCGATGATATTTTTCGGCAAGCATTACAAACCCGGGGAAAAATTCCGTCAGCACGTCTTTATATCCTTCGTTGGAATTTTCGGGAAAGATCATCACCGACATATCCGCATTCAACACCTGCACACTCTCACGAAGCGTCAAAGCAAAACGAGCGTCGGGATAGGTCGGAAGCATACGCATTCCGCGATAGACGAAAGGATTGAAAATCGCCATGAACGCAGTCTTGAAAGAGTTGATAAATCCGGGTTTTTTACCGCACTTTTGAATATAGAGCACGTCACGAAGATACGCCATTCTGCTTTTGAACCCCTCGAACATTTGATACGCACCCCATTTTGCACAAGTCACCGGATAGTACAAATCAAAGCTTGGCGGACCGCTCTTTGCCGAATGGTTGGCAAGAATAATACTCTTTTTCGGTAGTTCTCCGGCGAGGTTGATAATCTTGGGTTTTCTAAAAATCAAACGCATCACGGTATTTTTGAATGCAGCATAAAGTTTACTCGTTTTCGTCGGCACTTGAAATTCTTTTTTCTTTTCCACTTAAACCTCCGCATTCTCCGTCACTTTGGAACCGTAATAATAGAAACTCATAACGCCGGGACCGCAAGTAGCACCGATGATAGGACCTATGCGATCGATTCGCACGAGGCTTTCGTCCACGCCGAGCGTCGCAATGGCCATCTCTTTCAGTTCCTTCGCTTCCTCTTCGCAATCCCCGTGCGCAACGACGATTTCAGGATATTTCCTTCCGTCATACGTAGCTTTCATACGTTCCACCAAACGTGTGAAAGCCACCTTTCTGCCCTTAACCTTTTCCACGGCAAAATTCTGTCCGATTGCATCCGAAATAATAATCGGCTTTACGTTGAGCAAACCGCCGAAGAAGGCACTTGCCGCACTGACTCTGCCTGCTTGTTTGAGCCAGGTAAGCTTTTCCACCGTCGCCTCCTGATGGAAATTCAATTTATTTTCTTCCACCCAAGCCGCCACTTCTTCCAGACTCTTCCCTTCGCTGCGAAGCTTGGAAGCGTTGATACAAATCATACCCAAACCGGCGCAAGAAATCAATGAATCGATGCAATAAATTTTTGCCTCGGGATAACTTTTCAAAATCTCCTCACGAGCTTGCTCGCTGGCTCTGACGGAAGCGGACAACTTGGATGAGCAAGAAACGGAAAGGATTCCGAAGCCTTCTTTTACGTATTTTTCAAACACTTCCTTATACTGCGAAACGTTTACCTGTGCCGTAATGAAACGTGTGCCGTTTCTCATTTTATTATAATAATCCGAGAAAGAAATTTCTCCCCAATCGAGATCGGCATCATAATCCTTCCCGTTTTCACTGAAATGCATGGGAAGATATTCGATTTGATATCGTTCGCGCGCCGATTTATCCAAGTCGCTGCAAGAATCTGTCAAAATAATAAATTTTTCCATATTTATTTCCTCCTGTTTGTCTTTTCTCTTTATTCAATAATCAACAAGAAGTCGTACACGTCCTGACCACCGTCGATTGCATACCTTTCCACATTCGGATAAGTAGCACCCATGTATGCGTTGAGCTCTTCTTTTTCTGCTTCTGTTACCGTTTTTCCATAGACGACGATCAGAAACTCTTTTTCCCTTACGCCAAGCTTTTCCGTAAGTGCGCAAACAGCCGCCAACTTGCTTTCCTTGCAGACGTACATGGTATGGTCGGTAAAGCCCATGTATCCGTCTTTCTTCACTTCCACACCGTTAAGCTCGGTGTCGCGTACGGAGCGCGCAACCATACCCGTAATCGTATCTTGCATGCTCTCCGTCAAGATTTTTTCGATCTCTTCCGGATCGTCGGACGCATAATCGAGCATCGACAACGCCGAATACCCCTGTCCCACGTTCTTACTCTCGATGACGTGGATTTTAGAGGTCTCGTAAATATTCGCAGCTTGTTTTGCCGCCATCACGACGTTGCCGTTGTTGGGCAAAACAAAGACGTGATCCGCATTCACTTCCTCAAACGCCGTCAAAAAGCTCTCCGCCGAAGGATTGTTGGTTTGACCGCCCGCAATCACGTAATCGGCGCCCATTTCCTTGAACGTCGTTGCCAATCCCTCACCAGAAGCCACTACGACGGTTGCGTATTTTCTGCGCGCCCGTTTGAATTTCTTAAACGTCCTTTTCTTTTCTGTCGTATCGTTGTGTTGCAAGGTCATATTTTCGATTTTCACCGTCAAGAATTCCCCGAACTTTTGACAATATTGCAACACTTTCCACGGCTCCATCGTATGTACGTGAATTTTAATCACCGTGCCCGTACGGAATGCCACGATGGAATTTCCTACACTCTCCAAAAAGGCAGTCAATTCCTCCACGGAAAAAGCGTCCACATCCGTTTTGCAACGTTGCAGCTGCAACAACGTTTCGGTGCAATACCCGAATTCCATCACGGAATTTTCGTTAAACTTGGACAAATCCAATGTCTTTACCGTATGTACGGAGGAAAGCGCAAGCTCGTGCTCCGTCTCCTCGCCGCCGAGTGCTTTACAAAATCCCTCGGTGATATAAACAAGTCCTGCGCCGCCGCTGTCGATCACGCCGGCTTCTTTCAACACTGCCAACAGATTCGGCGTCTTTTCCAAGGACGTTTTCATCTCGGAAAGATATCCGGAGAAAAACTCCTCTATGCCTACGTCGTGACTACATTTTGCACAAGCGTTTTCCACCGCTTCGCGTGCCACCGTCAAAATTGTGCCCTCCACGGGATGCGCAACCGCTCCGTATGCGCATTTCACCCCTTGTTTGAGTGCGGAACCGAACTGACGAACGTCTGCTCTTTCCAAACCAAGCAACCCTTCCGAAAGTCCGTAAAAAAGCTGGGACAGAATTACCCCGGAGTTTCCTCGCGCGCCAAGCAACATCCCTTGCGCCATCGCGCTTGCTTTGTCGCAAAGAAGAGAACTTTTTTCTCCTTTCAAACGTTCCAAGCCGCCCCGTAAAGTCAAATACATATTTTCACCCGTGTCTCCGTCCGGAATCGGGAATACGTTCAAATCGTTTACCTCTTGCAAATTATCCTGCAAATTTTTGGCACCGCCGAGCACCATCTTCACAAACAACTCGCCGTCGATCATTTTTCTTTCCGTTGAAACCAAAGATATACTCCTTTTTTTGCATAGTTGCAAAATAAATTTCTTTGTCGATAGGATGATTGTAACATATTTTTATGACTTTTTCAACTGTTTTACAGGACAAAAATAAAAAAACTCGTCAAACGGAGTCCTTTTGACGAGTTTTTTGTCGTTCGAGAAGCTTGATAAGCCTCGGTCGATTGAATCTTTGTAAAATCACAAAAACGCTGTCTATAAGCGCCGAACCGACAGACGTACCCAAAAACACAAAGAAAGCACCAAACGGAATGGCAAACAGGAGGGGAACAAAACTCAGCAACATGATAATCTCGTGTACGAGTTCTGCCTGACAAGTTGCCTCGACGATCTCCTCTAAGGAATGTTCTTCGAGGGAAAACGTATCGGGATGAAACGTAGGCATATATTTTTTCCACTTTTTCACCCGTAAAAAACGATAAAATTTTTCTTCCCATCCATGCAAACGAAACCAACGTTTTTTATAATCCACGTGATTATGCAGCCGCATATCGACGCATTTCCCCACCGCCAACCGCATGAAAAGGTGATAGGAAAAGGTTCCGAACACGATACCCATGGTCAAGACGCATGCATTTTTCGTCACCCCATAGAGGACAGACAGCCCCGCTGTAAACGAAAGCACTATTGCCGATAAAATAATCATTCTTTTCGCCATTTTCATCTTCCTACCTATTCCTATCTAGTATACCACACTTCCCCTCCGATCACAAGCGAATTGCCTTGCCTCGCAAAAAAAAATATATAAACAAAACCTTGACAAAAAATTGATATAATGATATAATATAATCAAAATATTAAATCATAGGAGTGAATGCTTATGGCTTTTTCTACATTTTTAGACAGCAAGCGCGGAGAAATTAAGCAGCTCATCGCTGAGTTGTCCCCCTATTTTTCCTACGTGAGCGTGTTAGCAACGGACGTAAAGTCCTCACAAGTAATGGCAAATCGAATGAACTCCGCCATCAACGAAGGCTCTGCAAACGAGTGCGGATTCGTAGTGAAGATGAATGACGGACGGAGCTTTTTCGAATATTCCACCGACGACATCGGCGGAGACAAGAAAGCGCTCGCACAGGAAATTTTGCATTCTTTGGAAATCAACCCCGTCCTTCAAAAGGACATGATCGAGGTAAATCCCATTGCGGACGAACCCCTGGTGCAATCCTTTGAACGCCCCTGCGATTTCGACGATTATCCCACGGAACAACTCATCGACTACTGCAAAGACGTCAAAGATAAACTTCTTTCTATGGATCAAGGAGTGGTAAACGCGATCTGTTCGCTGAACTATTTCACCGTTTCCAAGCTCTTTATTTCCAACAATAAAGAGCTTGACCAGTTTTACAGCTGGGCAAACGCTTTTGCCGTAGTCGTATATAAAAACGGCGATAAGATGGTGCAAGCGCGCGAGGGGAGCTATTCCAATCTTATGAGCGAAACTTTGGACGCACTGCCCGCGTTGCTCGAAAAGCTGGTGACGAAAGCAAAGAAGCTCACCACCGCAAAGCCTATCGAACCGGGCGTATACGACTGCATCACCGACCCGTCCATCACGGGATTGATCGCACACGAAGCATTCGGACACGGCGTGGAAATGGATCAGTTCGTCAAAGATCGCGCGCTCGCCAAAGAATACGTAGGCAAATACGTTGCCTCCCCCATCTGCAATATGCACGACGGCGCGGCAGCGGCTTTCTCCACCGCCTCTTATTTCTTCGACGACGACGGCGTGTTGGCACAGGATACCCAAATCATCAAGGACGGCATTCTCGTCAACGGTATCAGCGACCTCACCAGCGCAAGCGAACTGAAAACAACGCCTACTGGCAACGGAAGAAGACAGAGCTACAAACGTAAGGCATACGCTCGTATGACCAACACCTTCTTTGAAAAAGGAAAAGATAAACTCGAAGACATGATCGCCTCTATCAAGCACGGCTATATGCTTTTCGAAACAAACAACGGCATGGAAGATCCCAAAAATTGGCAAATTCAATGTACGGCGGAATACGGCATCGAAATTATCGACGGAAAACTGACGGACAATTACGTAGCGCCCGTGGTCATGAGCGGCTACGTTCCCGACGTGTTAAAATCCATCTCCATGATCTCCGACGATTTCAAAGTAATCGGTGCGGGGAGCTGCGGAAAAGGCTACAAAGAATGGGTGAGAGTATCAGACGGAGGGCCCGCACTTAAAGTTCGGGTTAAATTGGCGTAATGAAAAAAATTATCGAGATCATCAAAGAATACAACGAAATCAGTGATTACAAAATCACGCAGGTAGGCACGCAATCATACGAACTTTTCTTCGTACACACCGACCTCGAAACGGTGCGCAGCACTTACACGACGGCCAAGAAGGTGACCGTCTACGTCGATCACGACGGCAAACGCGGCGACAGCACGTTCTGCGTGTATGCCTCCACGACGGAAGAAGAAATTCACCACAAGATCGAGCTTGCCATTCAGCGAGCAAAGCTCGTCAACAATCAAAGCTATACCCTGCCCGAAAACGAGACGCTCAACGAAACGATCGAATCCAACATGAGTGCCTATGCACCCAAAGACCTGGCACACGAGATCGCAAAAGCTTGTTTTGCGGCAAACGAGGAAGAACACGGTTCCATCAACGCTTTGGAAATTTTCGTAAAAAAGATCTCCGTACGAATCGTCAACAGTCGCGGCGTGGATAAACAAGAACACAAATACAATGCCATGGTGGAAGCGATCCCCACTTGGACGGAAAACAAAGAATCGGTGGAACTGTACGAATGTTACAACTTCTCCTCTTTCGATCACGAAACCGTCAAGGCGGAAATTCGAGAAAAAATGCAGGAAGTGAAGGACAGATATTTCGCGACAAAGCCCGCGCTCAACCCCACCTGCCCCGTAATTTTGAATGCGCCCGAAATCGGAGAACTGCTTTGGGAGCTTGTTTCCCAACTCAATTACGCAACGGTCTACTCCCACTCCAACGCATTTAAGAAAGGAGACGTTTTGCAGGATTCGAACTGCGACAAACTGTCCGTCACCATGCGCGGCAAAATCGAAGGCGGCAGAGACAACGCCCTGTTTGACGGCGACGGCGTCACCCTCCTCGACACGAAAGTCATCGAAGACGGCAAGGTAAGCAACTATTACGGCTCCAACCGTTTCGGACAATACTTAGGTGAAAAAGTCACGGGAAACCCGAGCTGTCTGCAATTGGAAAAAGGAAGCGTTTCGGTGGCTGAAATGCAAAGCAAACCCTATTTCGAATGTGTTTCCATGTCCGGTTTGCAAGTGGACGTCTACAACGATTACATCGGAGGCGAAGTACGTCTTGCCTACTATTTCGACGGCGAAAAACGCATTCCGTTGACAGGAATTTCCATCAGCGGTAAACTTTCCGAAGCACTCAATCACCTGACTTTGAGCACGGAAGAAAAAACGCATAACTACTATCGCGGACCGCAAAAAGCTCTTTTCGAAAAAATCAGCATTATTTAATCTTGCTTGAAATTTTTGTTAAACCTATTGACAAGAAAATATTTTTATAGTATACTATAAGAAAATAAAAAAGTACTTCTCTCTCCCCCTCACTGCAAAAGCTTGTAATGGGGAGGGGGAGAAATATAGTAAAGGAGTAAAAAAAATGAAACACGCAAAAACTCTTATCGAGGCCATCTTTTGGTTCATCATTGCCGCAACTGTAGGACAACTCGTTTGGGCGATTCTGTATATGATCATTTATCATCAGAACGCCTACGGAAGCCTTCCACTCAATATCGTTGCCTACGGATTGCCAATACTCCTCTCCGCTTGGGCATGCCGCGAATGGAAAAAGGAACAACCTCGTTGGCATACGGAAGATAACGTGTTGGGTGGATTGTTGACAGCAAGCTTTGTTGCTATGGTCATTCACGTCACCGTCGAAGCGTTTCTTTCGGATATTATAAACAGTTATTTCAATCTCCCTCTTATCTACACAATCCCCATCGCTCTCTTGGGGTTAGCTTGGTGGATGATAAGAATGAAACCAACGGCAGATACCGATCGACTCGGAAAAATTTTATTTGCATTGCCGCCTCTTGCAATATGTGCCATGATTGTGCATTGTTCCATCGCTTGCATTATCGAGCTTTTTAGAGAGCCTTTCACCACAAGCTTCCCTTGGTGGACAATGCCTCTGCTTATCGGCTTGATTTATCTTGTCGCTACCCTGTTGCTTTTGATCCCCTATTTGGTTTACACCGCCATTCAAAAGCGTAAAAACGCAAACTAACCGTTTGGTTGACAGAAAATCAACAAGCAGTTGACACAACTAAACAAATAGTCGCTGTTCTTTCGTCTATCCTTGTGTTATAATGGTATCACAATGAAAGTCCGTTCATTGACTATTAAAAAAGGAGAACTCGTAACATGAGCGAAAGTTTAGGACAAAGATTACAAAAGTTTAGAAAAAGAGCAAATCTCACGCAGGAAGACGTGGCAACAAAGCTGAACATCACGCCGCAAGCCGTTTCCAAATGGGAAAACGACGTTTCCGCCCCCGACATTTCTTTATTATCGGAGCTTGCCGATACGTACGGCGTCACCGTAGACGAATTGTTGGGCAGACAACCGCAGACGATGTATTTACCCGAAGGGCAAACCAAACCGCTTGAAAGTTTGATGTTAAAAATCAAAGTATTGAGCAGCGACGGCGACAAAGTAAACGTCAATCTCCCCTTGGCACTTGTAAAAATGTTTACCCAAAACGGCATAGACATACCACAACCACAGATCAACAACAGCGACGTACTGAAAAATCTCGATTTTAATCAGATTTTATTGCTGTGCGAACAAGGTCTACTCGGCAAAATCGTAGACGTGGAATCCGCCGACGGCGATCTCGTGGAAGTTTGGGTGGAATAATGAACATTCAAATTCAAGAAAAGAGAAAGACCATTCTCAATCTATGGCTGCCGAACTTATTGCTGACAAGCAAATTTGCGACAAAAATGTTTCTCAAAGCAACCCGTCCATCCAAAGAAAATATTCAAATGGCGCAAGCGAACCCGGAAATCATAGATCCGTCGTTGAAGGAGCAGATCAAACAGCAGAGCAAAGCAGACGTAAAGGCACTTAAAGACACGGCGAACTTCTCTCAAGAAGAAATTCAAAATGCACGAGCGTGCATGGCGACGTTGAAAAAATACATCAAAAAGCACGGACACTTCACCCTTGTGGAAGTCCACTCCGCCGATACCTACGTACGTATCCGCGTATAACAATCACGCCTATTCCCTTACGAACGAAAACGTCCGACGTTGATCCGTCGGGCGTTTTTTTGCGGAATTTTATAAAGCAAAAAATGATTTTTTTCCTTTTCAAATCGTTGACTTTTCATCTTTTCCGTGCTATAATAAAGAAAAATTAAGCAAACAAGGAGGTGAACGTAATGGCGAGTGGCGACAATCCCGGGGCAAGTGGACGATTATGCAGAGATCTATTCAAGATGAGAACGTCGGCGACTCTTTGCCGTTTACGTTCCATATAGCAGACTGACGCGAGCAAAACAGGCTCGCCAATATCTCTATACTCTGAAAACATCCGTATTGCCTCACGCACTACGGTATTTTTATGCCCATTTGTTCCTTCTACACAATGAACAATCAACGAAAAGGAGGACAAAAACATGGAAAACAAAGAACTTATCACAACGGAAAATGTGGCGGTAAAACCCGATTACACCGCCGAAATCGTGGCACTCATTCAAAGAAACGACACTCCGAAAACGATTCTGACCAAGCTGGAAGATTATCACGGTAACGATATTGCCGACGCACTTGACAGGCTGACGCTCGGAGAAAGAAAAAAATTCTATCGGGTGTGCAACGTGGAATTGCTTGCAGACGTGTTCGAATACATCGAGGCTGCGCAAGCCGGCACTTACCTCCGTGAAATGGAGATCAAAAAAGCGGTGTCGATTATCGCAAAGCTGGACACGGATACGGCGCTCGAAACGCTGAGAGCCATTGAAAAGGAAAAGCGTGCGTTGATGATCGATATGCTCCCCGACGAGATCCAAAAAGAGATCCGCATCATCGCTTCCTTCGACGAGGAGGAGATCGGGAGCAGAATGACCACGAATTGCATCGTCATTCACGAAGGCATGACGGTGAAACAGGCAATGAACGAACTGATTCGACAGGCGGAAGACAACGACAACATCTCCACTCTTTTCGTCGTAGACGAGGAAAATGAATTTTGCGGCGCCATCGATCTCAAAGACTTGATCACCGCAAGAAGCAGCACGCCATTAGAAGAGCTGATCGCAAGCTCCTTCCCCTACGTATACGCAAACGAACAAGTTTCCGATTGCATCGAAAAATTGAAAGACTATTCCGAAAGCATTATTCCCGTCCTCGACGACTCCAACAAATTGCTCGGAGTTATCACCTCGCAAAACATTATCGAGGCAGTAGACGATGAAATGGGCGACGATTACGCAAAGCTGGCAGGTTTGACAGCAGAAGAAGACATCAACGAAACTTTGCCGCAAAGCATTAAAAAGAGAATCCCGTGGCTTATCGTCTTGCTCGGACTCGGCATTCTCGTTTCCGCCGTCGTGGGGGCATTTGAAAAGGTAGTGGAACAGCTCACCATTATCATGGCATTCCAATCCTTGATTTTGGACATGGCAGGCAACGTCGGTACACAATCCCTTGCCGTCACGATTCGCGTGCTGACCAACGAACATCTTTCCTTGCAACAGAAATTCAAACTCGTTTTCAAAGAAGTCCGCATCGGTTTGTGCAACGGCGTATTTTTGGGCGGGATTTCTTTCGGCTTAATAGGACTGTATATACTCCTGTTCAAAAGCAAAACGGCACTCTTTGCCTTTTCCGTCTCGGGCTGTATCAGCCTCTCCCTCCTTCTTGCCATGCTGATCGCAAGCGCAGTGGGCACGCTGATCCCCCTTTTCTTCAAAAAGATCAAGGTAGATCCTGCCGTAGCCTCCGGACCGCTGATCACCACGATCATCGATCTCGTCGCCGTCGTCACCTATTACGGCATGAGCTGGCTCTTTTTGATCAATCTCTTACACTTAGCCGCATAATTTTTTTCGAATGAGTTCCCCACACGGAACTCATTCATCTTATACATACCCCCTTCGTTTTATAAAAACCTTTATACGTGCAAAAACAAACGGACAATCCCTTATGATTCGGATTGTCTGTTTTTCATACGTTTCCAACTGAGATACCCGTAAAGATCATTCAACAAAAACACGACGAAACAAACGACCACGGAAAGATAACGAATCTCGGAAACGCTCGCCAACGTCCATAACACGATCAAAACGACGTCATTCGCAGCATACGCCAACGCATACGTCGGAGAACGGCGAAACGTGAGATAGACGGCAAGAAAACTCGTAGTCACCGAGACGGTACTCGGAAAAATATTCGCCGTATCGAACGCTTTCAAAATGAAATAGAACACCGCCGTCACCACGGCTGTCAGAAGATACATCGCCACGCGTTCCCCCTTGCCGATCGTGTTCACTTTCACCTCCGCCTTATTCCCTTGATAGGGATTTTTCAGCCAAGATACCAACGCAAAAATCGCCATCGGCATCGTCATTCCGAGATAGGTAAACATCTCCCCGTAATAGGCAAACGTGTAAGAAATAATGCCGTACAACAAACTAAACGCAATCATGAGCGCCTGTCCGATCGGATTGCCTTTTGCATTAAAAATGAGCGACGTCACCCCGACGAGCGAGGCAATCAGCGTTATGTAACTTTCACGATCGAAAAGACAAAAAGACAAAACAATCGCAAGAACAGATATCGACCATAAAATCAGCTCCTGTTTCGAGAAATAGGCAAATAATTTTTTCATAGAAACTTCCAAAAAAATAAGCATCCGCATACACATCTTCCAAGACCTAACGATGTGTAAACGAATGCAAACGCATTATGCTACCCGGTGGCAACCATTCATTTTATAAGCAGTATAGCATAACAACTCGAAAATGTCAAACGATTTGCAATGCAAAACAGGCGAATTTCCAAACACAAAGATACACGGCGATGTCTTTATACGTCGGAAGATCGAGGAAGACATGACGTCCTCCTCCGAATTTCTTCCGTTGCCTTATAAGCCTTTATGCTTCCACGGTGATTTCATATTCGGTCGTCACGCCTGCAAAAGTAACGAGAACAGTTTTCGTGCCGACTTCGTCTGCCGTGAATACGTATGGTATTCTTCAAAAAACTCTAAAAATCGTCTTTTTTCCCTCTTAAAAACATTTTTCATCCTGTCCTTCTCTAAAAACGACGAAGACGGGCATACCATGTCCGCGTTGAATCATTTTTTTATAAAAATGAAGGCGCCATGTACGAGTTCATTTTTTTCTTTCTCTCTTTATTCGCAAAAATCGAACTTTTTAATCCGCTAAGCAAAAAAAGAAGAGTTTCGTATAACGCGAAAGCTCTCCTCTTTTCAGTTTTTTTCAACCGTTCGATCGCCGATAAAGGATATTAGGCGAATTGACTGTAATAAAGCGCCGCATACGCTCCGTTTTGTTCAAGCAATTGTTTATGATTGCCTTGCTCCACGATGTTGCCGTGTTCCATATACAAGATCACGTCCGCGTCTCGAATGGTGGAAAGGCGATGCGCAATGACAAAACTCGTTCTGCCCTTCATCAATTTTTTCATCGCTTTGCTGATTTCCATTTCCGTCCGCGTATCCACGCTCGACGTTGCCTCGTCCAAGATGATGACGGGAGGATCGCAAAGGAAAACGCGTGCGATCGTGATCAACTGTCTTTGTCCGACGGAAAGCGTATCCGATTCATTGTCCAAAATCGTATCGTACCCCTTCGGCATCGTACGGATAAAATAATCGACCTTCGCCGCCTTTGCCGCCGCCTGAATTTCCTCCATCGTGGCGTCAGGCTTTCCGTACGCGATGTTTTCGGCAACCGTGCCGCCGAACAGCCACGTATCTTGCAACACCATGCCGAAATTATGCCGTAATTCTTTTCTTGTCATGTTCGTCGTCGGCACTCCGTCCAAAAGGATTTGTCCGCCGTTCACCTCGTAGAATCTCATCAACAGATTGATAAGCGTTGTTTTTCCTGCCCCCGTCGAACCGACAACGGCAATCTTCTGTCCGGGGTTTGCCCTAAAATCAATATGCTTCATCAACACCTTATCGGGCGTATAACCAAAGCTTACGTTTTGAAACTCAACCTCTCCCGTTGCTTTCTCCACACAAACGGGCATCGCCGTATCGGGCACTTCTTCCTCCGCATCGATAAAGGCAAAGGTGCGTTCAGCCGAGGCAAGCGCCGATTGCAAGGAGTTGAGCATATAGGACGTTTCCGTCAAAGGTTCTCCTGCCATATTGATATACTGGAAGAACGCCTGCACGACACCGATCGTCATTTTGCCGCTGAGGATCCAAGAGCAAGCGATCAGCATGATCACCGCCTGCGACACACGAGAAAGCAATCGAATCAAGGGATTGACGCACGTTTGTAAAAAGTCCGTTTTTCTCGTCCCTTCGCGAAGTTCGTCAACGGCATCGTCGATTTTGTCAACACTCTCTTTTTCGTGATTGTACGCGCGAATGACATCCCGTCCCGTATAATATTCCTCCACAAGTCCCGTAAGAGTCGCAAATCCCTCTTGCCGTTCCATAGAGAAAAAGAGATTCTTTTTTGAAATCAATTTCGTAATCAACAAGCTGACCGCGGTAAACACAAGGAAGGCAAGTGTCAAAACGGCACTGTAATAGAACATAAAAGCAAGTGCCCCGACGAGCGTTCCGATCGCCGTAATCAATTTCAACAACCCCGTTTGCAACGTCTCCGAAACTTTATCCAAATCGTTGGTAACTCGGCTTAAAATTTCGCCCGGCTTATTCCCGTCAAAAAACTTCAACGGAAGTTTATTCAGCTTATGACTGATCTGCGTACGCAATGTCAAAATCAGTCTTTCCGCAACACTCGCCATCAGGTATCCTTGCAAATGATAGACGACCGCCGACAATATATACATGATGCACAAAGACAGCATCTGTATGCCGAGCGTATCCCAAGGCATCGTAAATTTCGTTCCGTTTTCCACGGCATTCTTGATCGTCGCCAACAACAAGTCGATCACGCCTGCGCTGTAATAAGGAGTATACACGCTCAAAAATACATACAACAGAATGCAAATTCCGACAAAGAGTAAGCGGATTCTTTGATTTTTTAATTGTCCGAATAATCGAACGGCTGTTTTGAAGGTATTCTCAGGCACTTCTTCGTTGAAGTTTTCCTGCTTTTCTCGATCCTTGCTCATGCTTCTTCCGCCTCCTTTGTTTGAGAATCATAAATTTCTTTATATACCGAACAGCTTTCTAAAAGTTCCTCGTGCGTTCCTATGCCGACCGGTTCCCCTTCGTTCAGCACGATAATGTTCTCCGCATGCAAAATCGTGCTGATTCGCTGCGCGATGATCACCACCGCCGCCTCTCTCGTTTCGGGGCCGAGTGCCTTTCTAAGCGCCGCGTCCGTCTTAAAATCGAGCGCCGAAAAACTGTCGTCGAAAATGTAGAGTTCGGGCTTTTTCACAAGCGCCCTTGCGATCGAAAGACGTTGTCTTTGTCCGCCCGAGAAATTTGTCCCCCCTTGCGCGACAAACGCCTCCAAGCCCTCGGGGAGCGCTTCCACAAATTCTTTTGCCTGCGCGATCTCGAGGGCATGCCAAAGCTCCTCATCCGTCGCATTCGGGTTGCCGTAACGAAGGTTTTCGGCAATCGTGCCGGCAAACAACCACGCTTTTTGTTGCACGAAAGATAAATGCTCGCGAAGCTGGTATTGCGGCATATCGCGAAGATCCACGCCGTCCAAAAGAATTTTTCCCTCCGTCACTTCGTTAAATCTCATCATCAAAGAAGCAATCGTAGATTTTCCGCTCCCCGTGCCCCCGATGATCGCCGTCGTTTGTCCGCGCTTACAATCGAAGGTTACGTTTTTCAATGCGTATTCGTCCGAATCGGCAAAACGGAAAGACACGTTTTGAAAAGAGAGTACGTTTTCGTCTTTTTGCTCCTCCACACGACCTTCCACCCGATCGTAAATCGTCGGATTGTATTCCAGCACTTCCCCGATACGATCGCAGCACTCCAACGCACGAGGCAAGGTTAAAATAACCGATTGCGCCATCATCAAAAAGAAGAGCGCAAGCATCGCATACTCGATGATTGCCGTGATGTCCCCGATTTCAAAACGCCCCGCCGTAATGCGTGCGCCGCTCAAATAATAGACAAGAACCACGAACATATTGACGGCAAAAAAGGAAATACTGTCAATAAAGACAAATTGTTTATTCACTTTGATCGACGTTTTGGCATAGCTTTGAAATTCGCCGTTTAAGCGGTTTTCTTCGTGTTCTTCCTTGTTGAAAGCACGAATCACGCGCACGCCCGTAATATTTTCAAGCAACACCTTGCTCATGCGATCGAGCTTTTTTTGAAGAACTCGAAAGATCGGAGAGGCGGAACGCATCACGAAAAGGAACACGACCAAAATAACCACGAGCACGCCGAGCAAGATCAAACCGAGCAAACAATCGATGCGGAAGGCAAACACGAGGGATACCACAAAGATAAACGGCACGGGAAAGAGCATTTGGAAACAATAGCTGAGCGCAAATTGAATGTTCGTGATATCCGACACCGTTCTCGTCGTAAGCGAAGCCGTACCAAACGAACGGAAATCCGCAACGGATAAACGCATACTCTTTTCATACAATGCCTTTCTCATATCCGCGCCCACTTTCGAGGTCAAATCGGCACAGACGTACGCCCCGAGAATCATTGCCGCGCCCGATATGACGGCGGCAATCAACATTTTGATACAGATCGTCAGAAGGGCAGAAAATTCCGCGCCAGCCGTCGTCCCGATATTCAACATATCCGCCGCATACGTAGGAATGACAAGCGCCCCGATTACGTCAATAAAGGACAATAAAATCGTGATTACGCACAATTTCCAATGCGGCTTCAAAAAACGTAAAATTGTTTTCATATCTTCACCTCATTTGCTTGATTTTTTTCACAACATACGCTATTATAGACTATATAGTAACTATACAGTCAAGAGTATTTGCCTATGTTTTCAAAAAAATATTTAACAATTTCAGAGTTTGCGAAAATTTCGGGCGTCAGCAGACAAACGCTCATCTATTACGACCGCATCGGGCTCTTCTCCCCTGCCCATATCGCAAACAATCAATATAGAATGTACTTGCATAAACAAGTGGATACAATCGGCATCGTCACCATTTTAAGCGATTTGGGCGTCCCCTTGAAGAAGATTAAAGAGGTTTTAACCGACATCTCCGTTGACACCATGGAACAAACGCTTGGATACCAATTAAACGTCCTTCAAGAAAAAATCGAAAAGCTTACAGCCTTAAAGGAGATGACGCAAATTCGATTGGAACAGATCGAAGAAGGAAAGGCGTTTTTTAACGACGGCGTTCCCTTTACAATCAAAGAAATCACAGAGGACGTTCCCGTTCGCACGGGCGAAAAAATCGATTGCAAACAAGGCTGCATCGACGATGACACCGTCGTCCGATTTTTCGACGATATCGAAAGGCACAATCTGCCTTTAATTTTCACTTTCGGATATATGAAAAACGCGGAAGATATTTTGCAGAACATCCCCGACTTCGTTTCCCGCATGTGGTTTCGTCTGAAAGATAAAAAATATGCCAACGGATTTATTACGAAGGGTAGGTATTTATTCGGATATGCCAGAGGCGATTACGGAAAAGCCAATTATATTTACGACGACCTCGTCCGATACGCAAAAGAACACGACCTAACCATTGTCGGAAAGGTGTACGAAGAATATTTAATCGACGAGCTGTATGAAAAAAATCCGAACGATTTTCTTTTACGGATTTTCGTAAAAATACGCTAAACAAGTCACCACCTCGTCGATAACAAAAATATACAAGAATATAGCAAAAAAACAGCCGATGGAGTTACCATCGACTGTCTCTTTTTACTTACTACGCGGTAAGTGTTGAATTTAATTGCATTTCTGCACGATTGTATACGTTCTTACCCATCGGTTAATAACCGAATGCCGAACGAAACGTTATCACGAGAAACTTACGGAAATCGTGCCGTCTGCGTTCGTCCAAGTACCGGTTGCATCGCAATTGGCGAAAGGTCCGAAACCGTCCACGTGCAATTTCGCACTGCCGTCTGCCAACAATTCCAAAGTACCGGTAATCGCTTCATTCATGCCGCCCAAACCGGCTAACGTATACGAATAGGTGGAACCTGCCGTTGCCGTTGCTTTCAAGGTACCCGTCAAATTAGAATTATTATTCATGAAGTTAATTCCAACGCTGATAGATGCAGCACCTGCCGTGAAGGAAGGAGTCGTTGTAGGCGTAATGGCCATATTGCTGCCTCCGCCACCGCCGCCTTGGTTGTTGCCGCCGCCTTGGTTGTTGCCGCCGCCTTGGTTGTTGCCACTGCTAGTGTTCTTCCAATTAGCATCCACTTCGGAATACAAGGAAGCTCTGCCGTTCAATTCTTCGACGGGCCGATAATCCCCTTCGTATGCGTTGGTCGCATCGAAGCTGAGGGTATACGTGCCGTCCGATTCTACGTGATAGAAACCTTCGCAAATAACGTCAGGGCAGTAATATACGCCTGCGTTCATTGAGTCCGTCTTGAAATACTGATATTCGATTTCCAATTCGAACGTGCCGTCGGCGAAGAAGTCGAGCTGGCCGAACAAGATGGGCGAGTTGCCGCTTCCGGGAGATTTCTTCGGCGAAGCAACGATGTTGGAAGTACCTTTAATACGTACGTCGAAGGAGTAAATCGCACCCGTCTTCGCCGTGTATCCCTTTTCCGTCCACAAAGGATAAGCTCTAAACGTACATTTATTATTGTTCGTGGTCGACGAACCGAATTCAACGCCGTCTTCGAGTTTCACTTCCGCATAGGATTTATCGGTGGGCACGTCGGTAGGTTTGAATCCCGTAAATACGAAGGGAAATTCAAACTTATTGAAGATGCCGCAAGTGTAGCTCGTACCCTCACTGATCATGTTCTTCTTTCCGTCTACGGAAATCTCGCCTGCGCTCATCGTCATCGTGGGATTGGTAACGTACTTTTCATCCCATTGACAATCGAGGGAAATCGAATAGTCTGCCGTGGTTACAGGCAACGTAGCGGTGATTTCCGTGGAGGAAGAGGTCAATTTGCCCGTATCCACGCTCACCTTCGCATTCGTCGACTTATTGGTCAACGTAACCTTGACGTTGGTGGGATATGCGGTCTTTCCGTAATCGAAGCCTTTCAACGTAAGTGCGACAGTTCCGCCGTGCACGTTCCAAATGTACTGATTGGAAATGTTGGCTTTTTCGACTGCGCCTTTCACCGTATAAGTCGTGAAACCTGCATCCGATTCTTCGAGCGTGCCGCCTTCTGCGGGATAAGCCACGACACGGACGAACCAATCCTGATAGGAATATTCCTGTTTAAGATCGGTCATGTTGCCGGTGTAGTTTTCACTGCCGTCCTCTTGTACGGTAACGCTGCCGAGCGCGTCCAACGAACCGATCGTTTCATACACGGAAACAACGTAGTGATCTGCGTTTGCCACCTTATTAAAGGTATATTTTCCGTTTTCGATGCTGATCTCAGGGGCATCCAACGCGTTTTCTCTCTTCGTCGTCGTGCCGCCGTTGATCGCGTCATTGTAGTTTTTGAAGTTTTCGATTACCGTTTTAATGGAATCGAAATAGATTTTGGATTGTTCGCTCAAACGAGAGCTGCATCCCGCAAGCATCGGTACGCATAAGCAACCTGTGATTGCGAGTGCGATAATTTTCTTAGATTTTTTCATGATTAGTTCTCCTTTCCCTTAAAACAAGAGATGATGCCGCAAATACAAGCGATCAAACCTACCACGATGATAATTGCAGGCAATACGGGACCGCCTTCGGAGTTGAAGAAGTTGAACGTACCGAACAAAACGCCGTTCTGGGAAATGTTCCCCCACGTATCTGCCCATACGTTGTAGCTGTTGGTGATGAAAAGTCCCAAACCGAACGCTGCGCACAATTCGCCGGCAAGCCCGAACCATGCCGTCACTTTATTATACGCAATCGCAGGGATCACCCAAAGAACCGCACCGATTCCCAACGTAAGGATAACTGCGATATCAAAATACTGGCTATACATACTGCCGTGGATAAAGGCGAGAACTGCCGTTACCACTGCCAACAATGCTGCGAGCAAAGTGGGTGCATTACTTTTTTTAGTTACTTCTTGTACACGTTCTTTCATGATTATTTCCCCCTTGCTTTATTTTTTCTTTCGTCCTTCTTTTCGAATGCAACCGCACAAGCGATCGTACCCGCAAGACCTACTACAAAGAGCACTGCAACAACTACATTCGCAACCAACACTGCCATTTCCCAAGCGGGAACGACTTTGACAATTCGTGCACCGTTACCCAAACCGTTCATGGCCGCACTCTGCGTCATAACGTAAAGGTTACGTTTTGCCGCAAGACGCATGCACTGAAGGATATATCCGTCGCCGCCTTGGATTGCTTTCAAAATACGATCTGCGTTTGCACCTGCAGAGTCGCAGCAGCTATAATCCATACCTGCAACCAATTCTTCCAACGTATTGTTGTAGTAACCGGTGTTTACGTAACCGTCGGAGGTAACGTGACCCTTGAAGCCCCATTCGTTACGAAGTACGGTGGTCATCATAGGCGCATAGTTCTTACCGAGCTGCGTACCTACACGGCCGGTGGTAGCCATAACGCTGAGTGCGCCGCCGTCAAACGAACCTTCGAACGCTCTCAAATAAATTTCACGCAAAGCTTGTTCTTCGACAAACACCGTCAAACCGGTACGATAGGTTTCCTGATCGTTACAGCACATATGTTTTACACAAATGATGCCGCCGACTGCCTTAGCTGCTTTACATTCATAATAACCGACGATAGACGAAAGGTTTGCGTCTTCCGACCAATACTGACGAATACGTCCGCCGTAAGGAGTACGATGCAAGTTGCCTGCGCCATACCAAATTTCATCCGTGCCCTTCAAGAATGCACAGAGTGCGGAATATTTACCGCGAAGTTCTGCCATTTCGGTGTTCCAAGTACGAGCGGTGGAAGGATGGCTGATAAAGGTGATTTTGCCGCCTGCCGCGTTCGTATCGTCGTCCCCTTTCGAGGTGCCGGGAACGTCCAAATCGGAGATAACGTTCTTCGACTTAGAGTCGGTCATCGTTGTACAAAGTTGTTCGATCGTAAGCTGATCAAGGAATTTATTCCAGATTTCGTCGTCATCGAAGTCGACGTCTACCATGTCGGAAAGTTTCAATCCGTTATCCACGCCCTGCGTAAAGCTGTCCACGCTGGGAGCGTCTTCGGGGGTTTCGTAGTAGTAGTTGGAAAGTGCGTCCATCATCTGTTTGGTTGCCGTCAACTGCGTCGCAACGGGCCAAGTACCCTGCCAATCGTTACGAGTCATATAGGTGTATTCGTAACCGTCATAGTAGTTAAGACTTGCATCTTCGAAAACGTTTTCTACTTCATAGCCTGTCTGGGTGGAAACGCTATACGTAGTTTTATCGATTTCGGACTGCGTCCACTTATGAACGAGTTCCTTATTGCCGTTTGCGGTCATGCCGTCTGCCGTCGAATATCCCTTTGCTGCCAAGATATTGTTGAGGGCATCGTGTGCGCCGTTACCGAGGGCGAGATAGTAATCGCCTGCGCTGAGGATATACGTACCTGCGCCGTTCGTATCATAACTTGCAAGATAATATTCACGTACGTCTACGGTATAATCCTTGCTTTCGCCGGGTTGCAAAAGATCGGTCTTGGTGTATCCGACCAAGTTCACGGAAGCTTTTTCAACCTTGTTCTGAATTTCATACGTGCCGTAAGGGGTCTGTGCGTACACTTCGACAACGTCTTTACCTGCTACGTCGCCGATGTTCTTCACGTTAACCGTCATCACGTATTTCTTGTTTTCGGAATCGAACTTCACGTTTTTAATCGTCTGTTCGAAGGAAGTGTAAGAAAGACCGTAACCGAACGAGAAGCACATTTCATCCGAATAATCCCATGCAGCGCCGTCGGTGGAACCGTTGGTACCGTTTGCGTTTCCGTTGCCCATAACGACGTCTTCGTAACGGGTTTCGTAATACTTATACCCAACGTAGATACCTTCGGAATAAATTACGTAGTAACCGATGTTCTTTACGTTGTTGATCTTGTCGTATTCGCCCATTTCGTCGTAGTTGCTCCACTGATAGGTGTTATCGTTTGCATTGACGATTGCGGGAGAGGAAAGGGAGTTGGAAGCATACGTATCTACCGTTTTACCGGAAGGATTTACTTTACCGGAAAGACATTCCGCAACACCCTGACAACCGTAGTCGCCGAAGTGACCTGCAAGAACGCATGCGTCTACGCCGTATTTATCCAAGAAATCGAGTTCCATCGCGAAGTCGTTACCGACGATCACGATGATCTTACCGAGTTTGCCTGCGTTTTTTAATTCGTACAGGCTGCTCATCATCGTTTCTTCGGAAGCCGTCAACGCCAAATAATGACGACCGTTATTCATGAATTTCGGGTCGCTGCCTTCGCCGCCGTCTCTCGAGAACGTAACGATGGCAACGTCGTCGTAACCGGTTGCAGAACCTGCGTCCGCTTCTTTCACGATGGTGGGATTTACATTAGCCGCGCCGAATTCGGACTGCATTGCTTCGAGCAAAGAAATAGGACCGAATTCCAAATTATTGCTACTGTTGCTGTGATTGATGTTGCCCGTCGTGCCCGATCCGTAAAGAGTGATTTTGGATCCGCTCTTAAGAGGCAATGCGTTGTTTTTGTTCGTCAACAACGTAACGGCTTCTTCCGAAATCGTGATGTTTGCTTTTGCGGCATCTTCATACGCCGCATTCAACGCCTTCGAATCATAACCGTATTCATTTTCCCAATAAATCGCGAATTGACCGTCGTCTCCGCCGATTTTCTCTGTTTCGGCTATACCTAAGTTGGTATTGATCCATGTTGTGTTGCCCAACGTCAACGTCGTCAATGATAAGCAAAGCATCAAAACCAATGACATCGCAGACGTAAAGCCACGAAAGATGTTTGTGAGTTTTTTCATGTCTTCCTCCTTTAGCTGGAAATTTTTTTAAGCGAGCCACCCTTTCTCTCGCCTTAAACTCTTGAGTATTATAACATAGAAAAACTTCACTTTCCATAACTTTTCACAAACGACAAAAAAATAGAAACCAATAGAGAGCTCGTAGAAAAAAAAGTACCGTTCGTGTCCGAAAGATAAAAAACTATCGGTACGAACGGTACTTTTTCCGTAACAAACGGAAGTATGCAATTTTTTTTGAATTATTCGCTCATATTTTTTTTACTATTTCACTAATCGATCACGGTCATGCCGTTATCTTCAAACCAAGCGAGGAATTCCTCCTTCACCTGCCGCAATCTTGCACGCCCGACGGGAATTTGCTCTCCGGTGCGCATTTCGATGATCAATTCGAAACGAATGAGGGAAATAAAGCCGCAATTGACAAGGAAACCTTTATGACATCGAATAAACCCTTCCTCCTTCAACTTCTCCTCCAAGGAATCCATTGTCGAACGCACGATCACGGTGTCTTGCTTATTCATATGCACGATCTGGTCCTTTTTGCTTCCCTCGATGTACACGATGTCTTTGATCGGCAAAAGGATCATGCCCTCGCCCGGAACTTGCAAAGAGATCGTCCGAGAAATATTGTCCTCTTTTTTCAACCATTCTTCGAACACGGACGCAATGTCCTTTAAGAACATGCTTTTCCGTACGAACCCGAAAGGATGCACGCTGAACGCATCGAATACTCGATCCTCTCGATTGGAAACGAAAATGATATCCGGTTCTTGATATTTTGCTCGAATTTTTTTCGCAAGCGTAATGCCGTCCATATCAGGCATATCGATATCCAAAAACAGGAGCGCGTACTTCTTTTTCTCCAATGCACGCAGCAATTCCTTTGCGGAAGAAAATCGATCGATTTCCCCGATGCACTCCTTTTGTGTCAAAATATCCTTTACGGAGCCTGCAATCACCCGTAAAATCATGTCCTCGTCATCGCAAATGCCTATTGATATTTTCGCGCTCATATACCCCCCCCGTTCCAATTGTTCATTTTCTGCGTTTTTCTTTCCTAAATATAACGATAAATGGAATTTTCGATCCTGAACGTTGATTTTCAATGTTCCGTTATATTTTTTCACGACCGAACGAATAATCTTCATTCCGTAACCGTGTACTTCATGATTCAGCTTCGTCGTGGGAATATGCGAACTGATTTTCCCTTCCGTGAATTTATCGGTGGCGTTGACGCATTGAATCAGGAAATTATTGTCCTTGTATTTCAAATTCAATTCCACCGTCTTATTCTCCATTTTCGACGCCGCTTCGATTGCATTGTCCAAAATATTCGTCAGCAAACTGCATAAATCCTTATCCTCAAAGGGCATTTGCGGCGGCACGAATATTTTATAATCGATCCTCACCCCCAACGAGTTTGCTCGTTTAATTTCAAAATTCAAAATATAATCGATGACGTAGTTTCCGCAAAGAGAAAACGGAAGCGCATCGTAAAGCTCGGTCGAATATTTCTCCAAATATTCCTTCAACTCCTCCGTTCTTCCCTCGTTCACCAGATAGGACATGAACGTCAAATGATTTTTCATGTCGTGACGGAGCTCTTTAATCTTCTCGATTTCGCTGTGCGCAATCTCCATGACGTAATTTTCTTTTTCCTGTTTGAGATAAAGAATATTCAGCTTGGTCTTCTCGTCATACATTTTCGAAATGCTATAATACAAATGAAAGGACACCAGTTCGATGACGACAAATCCGATGTCGATATAAAACCGAACATTTCCCGTACCCAAACTATGCTCGTGCTCGAATATGTGAATGCAGGAAATCAAAATAATCAATGCACTGCAATATTTGGGCGCACTGCCGAATTTTTCCAGTCGCAAAAGACGGATATACGACGGAATCCCTACAAGCATTACGATCTGTACGGCGGTCGTAATAAAATTTTTCATTTCGATTTCAGCGCCTGAAATCGTACCGAGCCAAGATGAGATTGAAATACTGGACACAAAAACGGCATAATATAAAAATCCGTACACCGCACGCAAATCCCATGGAAGTTTACTTCGAAAAAGAGCATACAATAAAATGATGCTCGGGATGAGCACGGATATTTTCACCGTCCAATCGAAATATTTTTCGACCAATCCCGCACCCATCGTCAAAACCAACCATACAACGAAAAAATCGACGGCTCGCCCAATGACGTCCCGTCTATTCTTTGTCTTAGGTGCAAGAATGAGCAAAACCCCGATCACATAGGCAATTTCCGTCAACGGAAACGCAATGCCGTACTGCATTTTCACGTAATGCGTGACAAAATATTCCCACATAGATAAACAAGTTCCCCCTTCCTTTTTTTCGATTATAGCATAAAAAGAAAAATATGTCCACTGTTTTTTGTTAAAAATTTGACGATTTGTGAGACAAAATATCTTTCGATATCAAGAATATTTTTCCTTTTTCTCGCCCATAAATTATTTCCGTATGATCGAAAATAGAAAAAAACACCGTCCGTATGTTTACTTTCATACGGACAGCATTGCCTCTCTTTATTATGAATCGTGCGATTCCAGTACCTGCGTATTACGCCATGAAATCACGTAAACGACGTGACGGCACCACCTTTTATTCTTCTTCGTTCTGCTGTTCAAAATATTTTTGAATGTACGCAACCAGTTTTGAATCCTCCTGAATTTTATAGGGGCCGTCATTCGTCCCGTCGTCCGTATATTGATTTGACCACACTTCATAGATCTCCTCATAACTTGCGGTGCGAAGGTCAAGTTTCAAATCGTACTCCTCGATCGGCGTATCGGCACCGTTTTGAAGATCCATCCTATAAACAACCATTCCCCAGGTGTTATCCCACCAACCGACGGAAGCAATCTTATAATTCCAAATCGTCCAGCCCATTCCGCTTTGATCGTAAACGTCCAAAAACTCCATCCATGCGTCCTCGTCGTCAAAGAAGGTGAATTCTCCCATAAGTTTCGGAACGTCGTAGTCGGCAAACGCCAACGTCGCGTACATATAGTCATAGAACAACCAGTTGGGCAACGTACTCGAATTCCAGTTATACAAATGATATTGATACAACACGTTTTCCCAACCATATTTATCGGGATCGGGAAGAGAACCTAAATCCCAAACGCCCTCGATGGAAATGACGTGTTCGGTGTCCACTTCACGAATGGCGTCGTACAATTTATCCATCACCTTCCATTGTTTGGAACCCGTCCCGAGCTCGTAACGATTCGTCGGCTCGTTTACAAGGTCATAAGCAAGGATCGTCGAAGCGAGATCGGCACGTTCCGTCTTATAGTGTTCGGCAATGCTGCGCCAAAGATTGCACATAAATTCAATATATTCTTCGGTATCCCAGAAATCGATGTCGCGCGTACCGCTGTGTTCGAATCCGCTTTGTCCGCCCATCACGCCGTGCATATCCACGATGACACGCAAATCTTGCTTCTTTGCCATGGCAAGGAAGGTATCCAATGCCTCAAAATCGAGGGTAATGTCTTCAAAATTCCTCTCGCAAAGCTGCTCGTCCGTGGTTCTGTATCTGTCGTGCGTTGTCAAAAATGTTCGATAATACACGGGAACACGCACCGTGTTCAAACCCATGCCTTTTATATTTTCAAAATCGTAATCGGTGCAATAGGAAGAATAATACGCATCATTCAACGCTTCGAGCTGTTCGTCCGTGAATCGCGAGGCAAGAAGCTCGTCCATTTCTTCTTGAAAGATTTCCTCGTATTCCTCGACGATTCCGTCCTCGTTTACCTTTACGAAAGAACCGTCTTCATTGTACAACGCCCCGATGGAATTCACCGTCATCCAACCTTCCGAAATAAAGAGATTGCCGAAATTGACACCCTTGATTTCAAAAAGATCTCCGTTCTCGTCATACAATGCCTTTCCGTGCGCGACCACCGTGTTCGCACCGCTTTCACGCCTGATTTCCGAAGGCACTTCATACGAATAGCCCACTCGATAAACATGCCACCGCCCTACGAGCAATCCGGCGACAGCCACTATGCCCAAGACAGAGACTCCGACAATTTTCGAAACTTTTTTGATGATTTTTTTCACTTTTATTACCCCTTAGCAGAATGTTTCCGCAAGTTACGTCAACGGTATGCAACGCCGTTCAACCCTAAACCCTATGTTTATTATATCATAAAAAAAGAAGAATGTCTATAAAAATACGCGGCTAAATTTCTATTTGACGGCACAAGAAATCGTTTTTTTCCGTCCTTCTTCTTTCGAAAAATCCCCCGCAGACAGACATTCGTCTATCCGCAGGGGATTTGTGTGTCATTCGATTTTAATACAATTTGCACATACCCTTAATTTGGAATTCTTTGTCTGTTGTAAGTCTTAGAACGAGGATCAACGCAAAGCGTTTCTCCCACTCCTTATAGAAAGTAAAACGTTAAGCAATACTTCATACATAAAGGACAAACAACCTACGCACATAAAAATTATAACCAT
>CAZRAS010000002.1:0-30150 GCA_964598045.1 uncultured Clostridia bacterium
CTATCGGCTCGACTATTACTATACCACAAAATTCTTGCCGTCGTCAAGCATTTTTGCATGATTTTTCATATTTTTCTGTTTTTTACGCCATAATAGAGATAGTAAATAAAAAGGAGAGCACTTTTATGGAACAAGACAAAAAGAAAACAGAAGAAGCGTTGGCGGAAATTTACCGCAACGCGCAGCTCGCTTTAACCTCCATCGCCAATATTCTACCCGAAATCGGCGAGGACGAACGATTGAAAAACGAGCTTCACGCCCAACACGAGGAATACGAACAATTTTCAGCCAAAGCGTGTATGCTCGCACAAGACGAAAACATTGAAATTCAGGAGCCTAACCCCATGAAAAAAGCGATGATGTGGGGCTCCATCAAAATGAACACGATGACGGACAACTCTCGTTCGCACATTGCGGAAATGATGTTGCAAGGAACGGTGATGGGAATTTCCGCTCTGCGAAAGACAGCGGGAGAACTTGGCGAAAACGGCGATGAACGCATACCTGCCCTGTTGCAAGAGATGATAAATCGCGAAGAAACTTTTGAAAAAATCTGGAAAGAGATGCTGTAATATTATCAAAAAGCATAAAAAGGGCAAACGATTTTTCGTTCGCCCTTTTGTTTATTTATGTCCGTTCGGCGTCACCAACACCGTTCTATAATCGGTATACGTCACAAATCCCGCCTTGCTTTTGCTCGGTTTTTTGACAAATTTTCGCTTGCAATAATCGACGGGGATTTTATCTCCGTCCTTCCCGTCCGAATAATACGCGCAGATTTCGGCTGCAAACAACAACGTTTCATCGCTTACCCGTCCGCCTTCCGTCACGATGATTACGTGAGAGGAGTGATACTTTTGCGTATGCAACCAAATATCCTCGGGAGACGCAGCGCGAAGCAATCGATCGTTTTGTACATTGTTTCGTCCGGCGTAAATTTTCATTCCGCCGTGTTCGTATTCGCGGAAGGGGATCACCTGTTCCTTTTTCTTTCCGCCCACCCGTTCTTTGGGCGCACGCAACAGCCCGACTTCAATCAACTCCGTTTCGATCTCTTTCAAATCGAGTTCCGTTTCCGCCGTGGAAAGGGCGGCGAATACGCTATCCGTATAGTCGATTTCCGTTTCTTCCTTTTTGAGCATCGGCGTCAAAAACTCCTTTGCTCGCTTGTGTTTATTATAGCTCTTAAAATATCGCTGTGCATTCTTTGAAGGGGACAGGGTTGCGTCCAATGCGATTTTTATCTTTTCCGAATCGGGGGAGTACCAGTTTTCCAACTCCACTTCTTTCATCCCTTTTTCCACTCGATAAAGATTTGCGGTGAGCAACTCGCCTTTCACCCGATACTCTTCCGCATTCTCTGCGTCTTTCAATCGTTCAAGCGTTTCCTGCAATTTTTTCGTCTGTTTTTTTTTCAGATTCCTGACTGCCGTTTCGAGCTTACGTCTCTTATCCTCAAACCCTTTTTTACTCTCCCTCGCCGTATAAAAGACGTCCTCCGCCTTGCAAAGCGAAGGCATTTCCACACTGTTTTCGACGGGAAAAGCAAAAAAATCGACGTATCCGCCCTTTTGTGTTTTCAAGCAGGAACGATCGGGTTCGTTTTGACAAAAGTCTCCGACAAAACGCCAAAGGGGGAACTTTGCATTTTCACTTACCATATCTTCCCCTCGATTGAGCTCCGCCGCTCGCCGAACGATTTCCCGCGTCGTAGACAATGCAAGCCCCGCCACGTTTTCAAACAGAAAGAGCGCAAGACTCTCTTCCTCCCATCCGTCTGCATGCGCGGAAAGATAGTTTTGCAATCGTGAACGCATACTTACCTCATCAAAAGGCGATAATTTATCTTGCGGCGTAGGATATTGATAGCGCGCGCCGGCGAGAAGCAATCGATGATTTTCACTCTCCAAAGCCGTCGTTTTAAGCGCCCCCAAAATAATCCCTTTTTCACTCAAAATTACATTCGAATACTTCCCCATCAGTTCGCAATGCAACACACGATCGCACTCCGAAAAATCGGTAGTACAATGTACCACAAGCTCGATAATTCTCTCGAATTCATGTTGGCGCACTTCTAAAATTTCCGCATTCTGCAAATGTTTGCGCAGCAGCATGCAAAAATTGGGGGCGACGGGCGCCGGTTCCTTTTCCGTCAAAGACAAACATACGCGTGCATTCGAGGCGTTGGCGCTCAAAATAAGTTTAACCGTCGTTTTCCCCGTATACACGATAAAGGTGAGTTCGTCTTTATTGACTTGTGAAATACGATTGATTCGTCCGCCGACGAGAAAAGTATTGAGTTCTTGGGCTAATCGCCGTATGTGAAATGCATCCTGAGGCATAAAACACTCCTGAAAATTTTCTTACATCGCCCGCATATACCGTCGAGGTAACACGACAATCCAAAAAATCGGTGACCCGTCATGCCGTTTGGTATCGCGTAGGGCGTGCTTTCCTCATAATTATAACCGAAAATTTGCAAATTGTAAATAAAATCGACCTAAAAACGCTTTATTTTCTTTTGAAAATATGGTAAAATTATGATTAGCGTGTTTACGATGAATATAATGTGTTTATAAACAATTATATTGTAAACGAAACTTTTACGAAAAAAATAAAAATCAGCAATAAAGTTCAGGAGAAACAACTATGAAGTACACGACCAAAGCGGCAGAAAAAAGCACGGTAAAAATCACCATCAAATTCGACGGCGAAGAATGGAAGAGCGCGCAACAGGCGGCTTACATTAAGACGAGAGGCAGATTTGCGGTAAACGGATTCCGTAAGGGAAAAGCACCCAAAAACGTAATCGAAAACGTATACGGCAAAGGCGTCTTCTTCGACGAAGCACTCAACACCATGTTCTCGGACGCTTACGGCAAGATTTACGACGAAGTTTCCAAAAAACGTCCCATCGTCGGCGATCCCGATGTTTCGGTTGAAAAACTCGACGACGAAGGCATCACCATGGTAGCGACCGTCCCCGTAAGACCCGAAGTGAAAATTTCTTCCTACACGGGTATGAAAATCAAAGAATATGCGTATACTGTTAAGGACGAAGAGCTCGATGCGGAAATCAATCGTTTGCTCGACAGAAACGCTCGCAAAGTGAACGTAGAAGGCAGAAGCGCAATGCTCGGCGACATCGCGAACATCGACTTCGTCGGCACGGTGGACGGCGTTAAATTCGACGGCGGCGAAGCAGAAGGTTTCGACCTCACCCTCGGCAGCGGTCAGTTCATCCCCGGTTTTGAAGATCAAGTCGTGGGCATGAACATCGGCGAAACCAAGGACGTCAACGTAACCTTCCCCGAAAACTATCAGGCGGAAGCGCTCAAAGGCAAACCCGCCGTATTTTCCGTTACCCTCAATGCCATTCAATCCAAAGAACTTCCCGAACTCACCGACGAGTTCATCAAGGACGCTACGGGCAGTGTTACGGTAGAAGAATACAAGGCAAAAGCGAAAGAAAGATTGCAAAAGCAGGCTGATCGCAGAGCAACCGACGCAACCGAAAACAGCATTTTGGAAGGGATCGCAGCCAATGCGGAAGCTGAAATTCCTCAGGCAATGATCGAAAGAGAAATCGATTCCCTCGTACAGAAGTTTGAATACCAGCTTATGTATCAGGGCTTGAAGCTCGAAGACTACCTTGACTTCCTCAAAGTCAGCCTTGCAGATTTCAGAAAGAATTACGAAGAACAGGCGAAGAAGAACGTGATGAGCCAGCTCATCATCGCTCACATCATCAAGGAAGAAAAGATCGAAGCAACGGCAGAAGAAATCGACGCGAAGGTCGCAGAACAGGCTGCTTCCGTCGGGAAAGAAACGGAAGAATACAAGAAGAACATGGATCCTCGTCAGCTCGACTACATCTCCAGCGATATCGTCATTACGAAGTTGTTTGATTTCTTGAAAGCAAACAACGAAATGTATAAAGAAGACTAATTTAAGGTTGGCATTATGGAAAAGAACGTTTTAATCCCCTACGTCGTAGAACGCACCGCCTCGGGCGAACGCTCGTACGATCTTTATTCCCGTTTGCTCGATGATCGAATCATCTTTTTGAGCGGAGAGATCGACGACGCCGTTGCCAACACCGTAGTGGCACAGCTGATCTACCTCGAAGGGAAAGATCCCACGAAAGATATCAGTTTGTACATCAATTCCCCCGGCGGCAGCGTATCCGCAGGCATGGCGATTTACGATACGATGAACTATATCAAATGCGACGTCTCCACCATCTGCATCGGTTTGGCTGCGTCCATGGGTGCATTCTTACTTTCCAGCGGCACACGCGGCAAGCGCTACGCGCTTCCCAACTCCGAGATCATGATTCACCAGCCCCTCGGCGGCGCGCAGGGTCAGGCGAGTGATATCAAAATCCAGGCGGAGCATATTCTCCGCACGAAAGCCAAACTCAACCGCATCCTTTCCGAAAACACAGGCAAAGATCTTGCCACCATCGAAAAGGACACCGATCGCGACAACTATATGTCGGCGGACGAAGCGAGATATTACGGCTTGATCGACAGAGTGTTCGTAAGAAGATAAGTAAAACGATTCCTTACGATCGCATACGGCGCGCGCAATTGATTGCACGCGCCTCTTCTTTCCAAAAAATACGCAACAGTTTGAGAATATTGGAGAACAAATTATGGCAACAAAAAATCAACATTGTTCCTTTTGCGGCAAACCCAAAGACGAAACCAAGCGTTTGATTACCGGTCCCGACGGGGTTTGTATCTGCGACGAATGCGTGGAGATCTGCAAAAATATGGTGGACGAATGGGCGGATGAAAAAGAACCGGACGTCGATGAAATCACACTAAAAAAACCCACGGAAATCAAGGCGGAGCTCGATAAGTATATCGTCGGACAGGATAAGGCGAAACGGGTGCTTTCCGTGGCTGTTTACAACCACTACAAACGCATCAACGCCCTCAAAGGCAAGAAAAAAGAGGACGACGGCGTAGAGATCGAAAAGAGCAACGTGCTCTTGCTCGGCCCTACCGGAAGCGGCAAAACCTTACTTGCCAGAACGCTTGCAAAAATCCTCAACGTACCTTTTGCCACTTCGGACGCAACCACGCTCACCGAAGCGGGATACGTAGGCGAAGACGTGGAAAATATCCTGTTGAAACTTATTCAAAATGCCGACTTTGACATTCAAAAAGCACAGCGTGGCATCATCTATATCGATGAGATCGACAAGATTGCAAGAAAGAGCGAAAACGTCTCCATCACGCGCGACGTTTCCGGCGAAGGGGTGCAGCAGGCTTTGCTCAAAATAATCGAGAGTACGGAAGCCAACGTTCCTCCCATGGGCGGCAGAAAACACCCCAACCAAGAATGTCTGCATATTGACACGACGAACATTCTGTTCATCTGCGGCGGTGCCTTCGTGGGACTTGATAAAATCGTTTCTTCGAGAAAGGACGACACCACCCTCGGTTTCGGCGGTAAAGTAGGCACGGGCGCAAACGAAGCAGACTATTCCGTGTTGGAAGACGTAAAACCGCAGGATTTGACAAAATTCGGCTTAATTCCGGAATTCGTAGGCAGAATCCCCATCGTCGTCAACCTCACCCCCTTAGACGAAGAGGCTCTCGTGAAAATTTTGACCGAACCTAAAAACGCCATCATCAAGCAATATCAAAAGTTGGTGGGGTACGACGGCGTGAAATTGACGATCGAAGAGGACGCGGTACGTGAAATCGCACAGACGGCAATCCGTTTGAAGACGGGCGCACGCGGACTTCGTACCATCATCGAGAACGTCATGACGGAAGTTATGTACAAAATTCCTTCCGAAGAGAACGTAGAAGAGGTCATCGTCACCAAGGAATGTCTCACCGACGGAAAAGTTCCCACCATCATCTATAAGCAGGCAAGTTAAAAAACGTACGAATTGTGTGCTTTCTGTAAAAAAGTTGAAATATTTTCAACTTTTTTTTACTTTCCTCTTGACTTAACGATAAAGTTAGTGTATAATTTAACGTATAAGAAAGCATTCTCGAAAAGGAGGTACTTTTATGAAGAAGAAAAATAAAAATTCGCAGCCGGAAGTAACGCAGCAACCGCAAAACGCGCAGCAACCTTACGGCTACGGCTATCCTCAGGGGTATCCTTACGGTTATCCTCAACAACCTTACGGCTACGGTTATCCTCAAGGGTACGGCTATCCCCAACAATCCGTCAAAAACGAACCTTTATACGTCATGAAAAAGAGCGCATGGACCATCATTCGTTTCAGATATTTCTTGCCTATGTTGCTTGCCGGTATTCTTACCTTGCTTGCCCATATGTTCATGAAAGAAATTCTTCCCGACGTCGCGTTCTACGGCTTGTATGCGCTCACCGCGCTTTGCGTCGTCATTCCCATGTTGACTATGATTATCAAAATCGCCAACATTAAGGATGACCAAATTTTGATTTACCCGAATAAAGTCGTTAAAAAATGGGGTATTTTGCAAAAACATGAAGACACAAACATCTTCACGCAAATCCTCGCCGTTACCGCGCATCAAACATTCTGGGGCAGAATTTTCAATTACGGCACCCTGAAAGTGGATGTCATGGGGAAATGGGATTTCGACATGAAGGGAATCAAAGATCCTTTCAAAGCGAGAGACTTCCTCGAACAATTTGCCGCAAACGGCATGGGTATGCAACAGTTTATCATGAACTAACGTACATAAAAAACCAAAAGCTCACGGATCCCCCGTGAGCTTTTTTATGCGCTCTTTGCATGGAGTTTTCACTTGCTGCATACATAACACGCAACAGCCTTTCTTTTATTCATAAGTTTTCTATGATAAACGCCTCGAACAAATCGTTCGAGGCGCATGTTACACTTCTTTTCAAAGCTCTTCCGAGTCGTCTTCGCGTTCCTCTTCCTGCTTGTTATTTTTCTTAAAACGAAGTTCGTCCACGGGATAGTCCTTATAGATCCACCCTCCGTTTTTATCGTCGCTCTTTACCTTCACCATCATTTTCAGCATATTCACCGATACGACGACGGCTCTGCCTTCGGGTGTCCCCACCTCTAAGCCGATTTTAGGCATTTTCTTGCTCGCCTCACTGTAATACTCGTTTTCATAACTCAAGCAACACATAAGTCTTCCGCAAAGTCCGCTGATTTTTTCTGCGTTTAGGGAGAGGCCTTGCGTCTTCGCCATGCGCACGCTCACCTTCTTAAACTCGGGCATATTGCCGGCGCAACAGCACGTTCTGCCGCAAGGAGCAATGCCGCCGAGATACTTCACCTCATCCCTGGTACCGATCTGTCTCAATTCGATACGGTTTCTAAAAGCGGACGCAAGGTCTTTGACAAGCTCGCGAAAATCCACGCGATTCGCCGACGTAAAGTAGAAAACGATTTTTGAGCCGTCGAAAGCGTACTCGCAATCGATGAGTTTCATATCCAACTCGTGCTTGGCAATCTTCTCTTTGCAAAGCTGCATCGCTTGCGGCTTTTTCGACTGATAAAGCTCATACGTTTGCGTATCTTTTGCCGTCGCAACGCGTACGATCGGCTTCAATGGGGGAACGATCTCGTCGTCTGCCACCTCTTTCACAGGATACGCCACCCACGCATATTCCAAGCCTCTCGCCGTTTCCACGATGACGGGCATATTTTTCTCGTATACATCTCCTTCTTTGGGAGAGAAATAATACAGCTTTCCGCTGTTTTTGAATTTAATTCCAACTACTTTTACCATAAAATTACCTATTTATTTCTGATTTTTGCCATGCACGTTTCTATGCATTGGGGGAATACGGCGTTGAATTGCACTTCAAGTTCCGCCTGAGAAATCGCCTCTTGCGCATAGAGCAACGCCGTTTTGGAATACCTCATCGCCACGTCGTGCACCCTGATTTTTTCCGCTTGCAACAACAACGCGCCTCGATAGGGGGCACCGTTCATCTTGACGAGTAAGGCGTCTCGGAAAATCAAACGCAACAGGGACAACAGCTCTTTCTTATACTTGGTTTCGCCTATGGAACGAATCGTCTGAGGAAGCCGATGTTCTTCCGTCAAAACGAGAGAGAACGCACCTTCTAAAAGAGTTTTGTAATATCCGCCCTCCAACATATTCTGAGCGTCGCCGACTACACCGCCGCAAGCGGCTGCACAAAGACTCAACGCAGACATGGTATACTTGTCTTGATAAATTCGAGCCAAACATGCCGTCACTTCTTCCATGGTAAAAGGGAGAATTTCCAACCGTTTCGTCCTCGATAAAACGGTGTTTAACACGGAATACACCGACGTCGCCCCAAGCAGGAACACAACCCCTTTGGGCGGTTCTTCCAAAAGCTTTAAGAGCTTGTTTTGCGTCTGCGGATTTGCCTCGCTGAAATCTGCCAAAAGAAAGACCTTCTTTCCACCCTCAACCGGGCTTAACAAGCTTTCTTCCTTGATTTTCTCCGCATCCTCGACAGTCAATTTTTTTCCTTCCGAAGGATAGACGGGGCAATCGAAAAAACTCTCCTCGTCAATAAGTTTTTCCCGTCTTTCGTTTTCAAAAGCGTTCTCCGTTTGAAAAAAGAGTTTCGCAAACGTTTTAAGCACGAAACGCAAGTTTTTGCTATCGTTGCACAGCAAAAGATATGCGTGAGAATGCGTATTCTCGGCACATTCCTTTTTAAGCAGACGATACGCCTGCGTAGTCTGTAACAATTCCTTCATAACCGCTCCCGTCTCAATAAATCCGATCTCGAATCTCGTTTTTCCTCGGCATTATCCTAATAATAGTATATCACGTTTTCAAAACTTTGTCAAGCAGTTGTCCTATTTTCTATAAACGTCAAAATAAAGCACCCATGTATACGTTGAATAAGAATTATAAACAATCAAACAGATCTACTTCGCCATTCGAACAAGGTTGCAGCACGCCGAGCTTAACGCAAAATTCCGTAGAAACGAGTTTCTTCTTGTCGCCCTTTTCCGTCAAAGAAAACACTTTTTTTCCGTTGGTGTACAGAAAAAGAGTTTCTTCTCCTTCGCCGAGCAAGCAAAAATCGGCTACGCCCGAGGCAAGCTCCACGGCAGACGTAGGAAGATAGCACTCGCCGAAATCGTCGTCGTTTTTGGGAATTTTTACGAGTTTCCAACTGCGTGGAATAAATCCGCCTTCGCCGTCCTTGGCGTTGCGTTTAAGTTCCTTTTCCACGTTGAGCATGTGATTATTTACGAACGTCTTTTTACCATCGGCATTTTTCGCCGCGCTGCCGCCGGAAGACGTCTTTCCCTTGCCATCTACCAGGGGTTTTCCAGCGAATATCTTCACGAAAAGGGAAACGAACCCCACGAGTGCCTCTATAATCCGCACGGGCACGAGCAAAATATTCAAAAACGGATTGCTCGTTTCCTTGTCGTCTCCGGGCTTACGAATACAGTAAAGATTCCCTTCCTTATCGAACATAGGCTTGATATAAGAATTTTTTCCGTCCGAAAGCAAAGTATCGATTTGTCGAGAACGTACGTTGAGTTTCAAAATCTCGGAAGGCGCGTATTTTACAAACTCATTGTCGTAGTTTCGTCCCACGCCGTAAGAATTGAAGTACACCTCGCCGTTTTCGCCGAGAAAGGGGTGTTCGTCAAGACTATCTCCGCCCGTCACGCATTTGTAATCACCTCCGTCTTTGGAAAAAATGGCAATATCGGACGTAAGCGGCGAGCTTTGCACCACGCCGAAAATTTCCCCTCGCCGATTCACGACGACGTCACGGAAAATCACATCGTTGGAAGAGAGGACGTGCGCCTCCGTCTTTTTTTCGTCATCGGTATACTTATAATAAATTCCCGAGCTTTCATTGACGGAAAATGCATAGATCAACCGATGCTCCTCCGTCGTGAGTGAGACGGAAAGGATCTCGACGTCCACCCGTTGATTGCCCGAGAAAAAATCGTCGTACAACATCGCGTCGCTGTTCTTTTTCCATTCCTTGCTCTTGCGATCGCGAAACGCCGTCTCCCGATAATTCGCCACGTACGTGCTGTCGTATTTCTCTATCTTTCCGTCTTCGAACACGCACAAATTTTCATTGTCAATAAATGCAAATTTCATTTTTCACTCCTTTTTCCGTCCGAATGTCTCACAGGGGACTTTTACGCTCTTTGCCCTGACCTCGAGGATATCTCGGCGGCGTAGGTCTCGTTTTTTCAACCACCGCCAGCACCCGTTCGCCGTATTCTTCCGGCAACGCGTACGGATAGGTATTCACCAGTCTTCCCCCGAGCGTCTTATACGCGCCGTGCGCCTCCTCGATTTCCGAAACGTCACCGCTCTTATACGCGATAAAGCTACCGCCCACCTTCACGAAGGGCATACAATATTCGCTCAGCGTATTCATCCTCGCCACCGCCCTCGCCGTTGCATGGTCGTATTTTTCGCGAAATTTTTCATCCCGAGCGGCGTCTTCGGCTCGAATGTTATAAATATGCACGTTTTGTAAACAGAGTTTATCCACAACCGCCTGCAAAAACTCGCATTTTTTGCCCACGCTTTCCAGCAAATCGAACTGCAAATCATCCCGTACGATTTTTAAGGGAACGGAGGGGAATCCCGCACCCGAACCGATCTCGGCGACTTTACCGCCTTTCTTAAACAGTTCCGCACCTGCGATACTATCCAAAAAATGCTTGAAATGCATATCTTTTTCTTCCAAAATCGTCGTCAAATTGTACCGCTTGTTATATTCCAAAATCATCGCCCGAAAAAGCTCGAATTTTTCTTTGTATTCTCCGAGGATTTTTTGTTCGTAAAGTTCTTCGATTTTCATAGTAATTCACACCTTTGTTGATAAAGTTATCCACATTTTCACAATTCCTTTGTGGATAAGTCGATAAATAATTTTTATACATTAATTTTTGTATATTTATACATTTTAGATTATGTCCTTTGTGCACAGCATCTCCACAAATCCACATTTCTTCCACAACTTGTTCCACAGAAAAAAGGAGGGTTGTCCACGGAAAGACGAATGTTAAATTTTTCAGGAAATTCCTGGCAATTTCGAGGATAAAAAACGGGTTGTCCACAATTCCACAGCACCCTACTAATACTACTATTATAATTATATTTATAATAAATCTAAGCCTGTGTAAAAAAGTTCTTCTCCCGATGACATGAATCCGAGAAAAAATCGACGTCGCTTCAATTTTTTCGTTTTTCGGCGGGAGTAAATCGAGCGTGGCAGAAAGCCACGCGGATACGACGCTTGTTTTTTATTATAAGTAAAAAATTCGTGCGTCCGAATTTTTCTTTTTGAAATAGGAAACGGTGTACGCCGTCCCCCCCTTGCTCTTACGACAGTACGCGATGAGAACGTCCGCACGATCCGCCATGTAACGATCGCGCTTTTGCATACAACCTCGAAAATATTGTTCGCTCAGCACGACGACTTCATCTGCTTTTTTCAAGCATTTGACGTAGCGAGCCTTGTCCGCTTCCGGATAATATTTTTCCTGCCCCAAACAGGGAACGCACGCGACGAGCTTGACGTCGGGGTGTTTCTTTTTAAGTTCGAGCACGAGTTCTGTGGCGACCAAATCGAATCCCATCGCCATGCCGCTGAAAAAAGTGGTTATCCCCTCCCCGATACATGCTCGAATTTGTTTTTTGAGCTTGAATTTGGAAAAATCTTCTCCGAGTTCTCGATGCCCGGTGAATGCGCAAGTCTCGGGAGTCGATTTGTCTTTTTCTTGATTTAAAAATGTAAGCTGTTCCATAGACCTGTCACGGTGGGAATTCATCCCGAGGAATCCGTAAATACGGAGGGTGGACGGTAACAACGTCCGAGGTTACGAACGTCGACGAGTGCTCGCATACGGAAAAATCCGTCCGTCGGGTGTCGCACGCCCTTTTTTGATCGACGGCGTGCGGATATCGCAAAGTCGAGTTCGTACATATAGGATTCGCTTATAGTATAACATACCTTTTTTCATTTGTCAAATTATACGGCTTTACTTTTTCTTTCGATTGTGCTATACTGAATAAGTCGGCTTATCCGCTTAGGGGTAGTATAATAACGATCGGGAGAAAAAAATCATGCCTTACACGGTATACTTAAAAAAGAATGAAGAAAAGAGGTTGCTTGCCGGGCACAGCTGGGTGTACGCCAACGAAGTGGCGAAAATCGAAGGCAAGGACAAAAACGGTTCGCTCGTGACGGTGTGCGCCGCGGACGGGCGATTTATCGGCAAGGGATATATCAATCACGCTTCCAAAATCCTCGTGCGCATCTTTATCCGCAAGGACGAAACGGACGAGGGGGATTTTTATTATAACCGCATTGAAGCGGCTTGGGCGCATCGCAAAAGACTCGGCTATGAAAACTGTTGCCGCGTCGTGTTCGGGGAAGCGGACGATTTGCCTGCGCTCATCGTAGACAAATACGGAGATTATCTCGTTATGCAATGTCTGTCCTTGGGTATTCATCGGCGTAAAAAGCAAATCGTTGCGGACCTGGTACGCTTGTTTGCGCCCAAAGGCATCTATGAACGCAGTGACGTCGCCGTGCGCGCGAAAGAAGGTTTGCCCCTTGAGAAAGGAGTTTTGTACGGGGAAGTGCCTGACGAGATTCTCATTACGGAGAACGGGTTGACGATGTCGGTGGACGTGATCAACGGACAAAAGACGGGGTATTTTTTAGATCAAAAGGAGAATCGATTTGCCGTCCGCAGATACGCGGCGGGCGGAAAGGTATTGGATTGTTTTTGCAATAGCGGCGGATTCTCGTTGAATGCGGCGACGACGGCGAGCGAAGTGACCGCCGTGGACGTTTCCGAACTCGCGCTTGCCAATGTACGCAGAAATGCCGAGCTGAACGGCTTGACGAATATCAAGACCGAACGGGCGGATGTTTTCGAGTTGTTGCGAGAGAAGAAAAAGTCGGGTGAAAAGTACGATTTGGTGGTCCTCGATCCCCCAGCCTTTTGCAAGAGTGCCGCCGAGGTGCAAGATGCTTATCGCGGTTATAAAGACATCAACGTTTTGGGCTTGAAACTCGTAAAAAAGGGCGGGTATCTTGCAAGTTGTTCGTGTTCCCATTACATGACGTTGCCCCTGTTTGAAAAGATGCTTGCCGAAGCGGCAAAGGAGAGCGGCAGAAAGGTGCGCATAGCGGAAATGCGCGTGCAGGCACCCGATCATCCTGCCCTTTTGAACGAAGAGGAAACGTTGTATTTGAAATTTTTCATTTTGCAGGTGATGTAATTTTTCTTTTCCTCTCCCGTTGAGGCGCGGAGGGAGGGCGTCCTTCTTTCGCTTCCCGTAAGAAATGGGGAAAAAGACGCTGTTTTTGCTTGCAAAAAGGAGAGAAATATGGTAGAATACAAGGTGAAAAATAAAGGAGTTTGAAAGGTTATGAAATTTGTATGTGAAGGAATGATATTATCGGATGCGGCGCTCACCGTAAGCAAGGCTTGTGCGGTGAAAACGATTACGCCCATTCTCGAATGTATCAAGCTGCACGCGGAAAACGACGGACTCACGCTCACTGCGTACGACGGCGAAATTTCCATAGAAAAGAAAATTTTGGCAGAAGTGTTGGAAGAGGGAGAACTTTGCGTCAACGGCAAGACGTTTGCCGATTTCGTGGGAAAGATCGCCTCTTTCGAAGTGACGATTTCGTCGGACGAAAAGGGCATCAAGATCCTTTACGGGGACAGCGAATCGTATATGCAGGCGCTTCCCGCACAGGATTTCCCCCGTTTGGGCAATCGTTCTACGGAAGACAAGGAATATTTTGAAATTCGGGAAACGGAGCTGAAAAACCTCATTTCCAAAACGGTGTTCTGCTGCGCAACGGACGAAAGTCGCCCCATCTTAAAAGGTTGCTTGTTGGAAGCCAAAGAAGGCAAGCTGTACGCCACCGCCCTCGACGGGTTCCGTATGGCTTGTTCCTATTGCGACACGGTGGGCAATACGGAGATGAAGCTCGTCTGCCCCGCGAGAACGCTCGTGGAGATTTCCCGTATGCTAGACGGGGATGACGTGCTTAAAATTTACGCGGATAAAAATCTGCTTTCCGTAGCCGTGCAGGATACGGTGATCACCTCTCGTCTTTACGCGGGCGAATTCGTCAAGAAAGAAAACATTTTCGCCACCTCCTTTACGACGGTTGCGACGGTGAATCGCGTCGAATTGATCGAAAGCGTGGAGCGTGCCTCCGTGCTCATTCGAGGGGACAAAAACAACCTCATTCTTTTCGACATGACGCCGAACAAGATCGTGATCAACGCCAACTCGGACATGGGGAAGGTGGAAGAGACTGTCGCCGTGGAGTTGGAAGGAAAAGAATTGAAGATCGCCATGAACGGCAAATATCTTTTGGATGCGTTGAAAGCGCTTTCGGAAGAAAACGTAGTGCTTTCCTTTAACACTTCCATTTCCCCCTTCACTTTGGAAAATCAGCAAAGCCGTATCAATCAATATTTGATTTTGCCCGTGAGAATGGGGAACGGAACAAACGCGTAAGTCGAGAAGAAAAAATTTCGCTCACGCGAAAGACGGATAGGAAATACAAAAAAACGCCGCGTTTTTTGTAAAATCTTTACGGAAATGCGAAAAACCTTGCAAAATTGCTTGACGGCGTTTTTCTTTTACGATATAATTATTAAGTTGGTATACTCTGTAAACGGAGTGCCGACAACGAAAATAAAGAGAAAAAACCAAGATAGGAGAAAATATCATGAAAAGAACTTATCAACCCAAAAAGAGACAGACGAGCAAAGTGCACGGTTTCCGTAAGAGAATGGCTACTACGGCAGGTAGAAGAGTGTTGAAACGTCGCCGCGATAAGGGCAGAAAGAGATTGTCCCACTAATCGAGCGATTTGGCGTGTTTTTGACGATTTACAGTAAAAAATAAATAAAAAAACGACTTCCTTTCCTTTTGCTTTTAGAAGGAGAGGATTTGCCATTTTTTATAACGGGTGATCGGGCGTGAGAACGCCTGAAAAAAAAGAGACTGAAAACGAGAGAAGAGAAAGGTTTTGTTATTCGCAAAAAAGGTGTCTGCATGAAATATTTCAGATTAAAAAAACAATCGGATTTTCAAAGACTTTTTCAAAAAGGAAAACGCGCTTTTTCCCCTTCGTTGACAGTGATTTATCGCCCTTCCCAAAAAATGACGATGGGCATTTCCGTCGGCAAAAAACACGGAAAGAGCGTACGTCGCAACCGCATCAAACGATTGCTTCGAGAGTCTTTCCGCGCCGTACAGGGGGAAATGAACGGCACCTATTCCATCGTGCTTTTACCAAAAGTGAGCGAGGAATATTCGGTGGCGACGTTCAAAAAACATTTGCAATGGATTATCCGAAAAGAGAAACTGTAAAAATACCCTTTCGTTCGCTCTTTTTTTCGAACGTGCGCTATCTGAAAAAGACGGTGTGGAAACCCTATTTGAAGATTGCGTGTATGAAGTGTATTCTCTTTTATCAACGGCACCTTTCCCGTCACACCTGTATGTTTCGTCCTACTTGCTCGGAGTATACCTTGCAGAGCATCAATAATCACGGGGCTATCATCGGAATTTTGCTTGGTATAGGCAGGATTTTGCGTTGTCATCCCTGGGCGGAAAAGGGGAAGTACGATCCGCCCCCCGAAAACTATTTCAAAATGCGTTGGCTTTTATAGGCGGACGGAATAAAGAATAAAGAGTGGGCGGTTTTTCGCTCATGAGGTAAATATGGAACTTTTTAATTTGTTGGAACAAACCATTCCCTTCTTCGGGCAAACGTTTGACGTATCTTTGAACTGGATCGGTCGATTGATTTGTATGTTGGTGTCGGGGGTGGGCAGCGTCGGCGTGGGCGTCATTCTCTTCTCGTTGATTTTGAGATGCGTCGTCCTTCCTTGCGACGTCTATCAACGTATTTCCATGCGCAAACAGAATCAAAAGATGAAGGAACAGAAAGAACGCATGGAAAAACTGCAAAAGCAGTATGCGAACAATGAAAAACTGTACAACGAAAAGCTCATGGAAATGTATAAGGAAAACGGAATTTCTTTGTTTTCTTCTTGCTTGCCCATGATCCTTTCCATGGTGATCTTCTTCGTGGCGATCGGCGCGTTTAACGATTATTCGCAGTATTCCGCCGTTCAAAATTACAACGCCCTCGTTGAGGCGTTCAACACGAAAATCGAAAGCTATTGCGGGGATTTGGAAAGTGCGAACCTCACTTTCGAGGACAACAGAATCGTGGTGAGAGGTGACGCTGCGGACGATTATCTCTACTATCGTTTGCCTGCCGAAAATTATACGGAGGCGACCGATCGCGAAGAACTCAACGCCTATATCGAAGCTTGCGCGCAAAAGGAATATTTGATCGATTTGGACAAGGTTCAAGCCATTGCCGAAATCGAGGCGACGGAAGAAAAGACGTACGAAGAGGTGGCAAAGGACTACTTCATTCAACAGGCGCAAGCCGCTGTGTTGGATGCGTACGAAAACAAAGTGACCGACGACACCCGTTTCCTTTGGATCAAAAACGTTTGGGCGACGGATGCGGCACACGTGCATCCCGTATTCTCTTGGACGGAATTTAAGAGCAAAGCACAGGCGGAAAAATATGACGTAGACGGCACAAAGGTGGAACTTGCCGATCTTCCTACGCAGGTGTATACCGAGGATGCGTACAATCTTATTACCGGCTCGTTGAGCGAACAGAAGTCGTCTGCAAACGGTTATTATATCTTGATTTTGCTTTCCATCGGTACGATTTTGTTGCAGCAATTCATCACCATGCGTTCGCAGAAGGAACAGAATCAGTTCTCGACGGTAGACGGACAGGGCGCATCCACGCAGAAAATGACCATGATCATGATGACGGTGATGTTTGCCGTATTCTCCTTCATGTACAGTGCGGCGTTCTCCCTGTATATGGTTGTGAGCAACGTCTTCTCCATGTGTTCGACTTTGATCATCAATAAAGCGGTGGATCTCAATTTGAAAAAGAAGAACGAAAAGGCAGAGACCGCGAAATTGGATAAACGCGGACTTTCGAGAATCGAAGCTGCGAAAAATAAGGGCAAAGAATTGGCAAAAGAAAACCGTGAAAAGAAGTCCGTGAAAGAAGAAAACCTTTCGACGAAAGCGGAAGTGAATACGGAAGAAAAAAACGAAGAAAAATCGAAAGAAGAGCCTGAAAATAAGATTGAAGAATAAGTTGGAGAGAATGAAAAAGCCCGTACGGGATAAGGAGAGATAAGACATGAAATACGTAGAATTTACGGGAAAGACGGTAGAAGAAGCGATCGAAAAAGGCTTGAAAGAGTTGGGGTTGACGGCGGAAGAAGTTGAAGTTCGAGTGCTGGAAGAAGGCAAAAGAAAACTTTTCGGTTCCGTGAAAGCACGCGTGGAAATCGGTGTTGCGGAAATGCAGGAAGAACCCGAAGTCGAAGCTGCGCCCGAATGCGTGGAAAGCGTTTGTGAGGAAGGCAAGACGGACGGAGAAAGAACGGTCGTGTTCTTGGAAGGACTTTTTAAGCTTTTGAACATCACCGCTTGCACCGAACTCGTATCCGAGGACGAGAAGGTGGAAATCAACGTGACTGCGGCAAACAGCAATTCGATCATCGGAAAGCACGGCGCGATGCTTGACGCCATTCAGACGCTTGCAGGGGCGGTTGCAAACACGGGTAGAGAAGATTATAAAAGAGTGGTCGTGGACTGTGAAAACTATCGCGAAAACCGCGAAGCGACCTTGAACAAGCTTGCCGGTAACCTTGCCGATAAGGCGATTCGTTTGGGTAAAAAGATTATGCTCGAACCCATGAACCCCTATGAAAGAAGAATTATTCACGCGGCTCTTTCCGAAAGAGAAGGGGTGACGACGGACAGCGAAGGGAAAGAACCCAATCGTTACGTAGTCATCATTCCCGAGAATTTGGAAGATCCCGAAGCGCCTGCGCTTCCTGCAAGAAAGGAACGTGACAGAGGAAACAGACGGGATCGCGGTAACAATCGCGGCGGCAGAGGTGGCAGATACAACGATCGCGGCAGAAACGATCGTCGCGGTTATGACAAGAAGCCCGTGAACCGCAACAGAAGACCTTCGAGCGGAAACGGGGGCGGAACGTCCCTTAAATCGGGCAACGATTTCTTTGGAATTTTCCTTGGAAATTCGGGCAATAAAGAAGAGTAAACAAAAATGCGTCGTACTGAATGTACGGCGCGGTTTTTATGCTTGTACAAGGGGACTTCGATTGCGTAAAAAAAGTTACCGAATATCCCGTAAGAGAGCCGTTTGGGAGAAAAAATAGACCATTTATGCCAAATGTATGGACAGAATGATTTTATTGTGCTATACTAGATGGGAATAAAAGGAACCCGCCGCAAAGGCGTCTTTTCGGCTCTTTTTTCCTCGTCGTCATTGAAATACGCAGGTATGTCTGCTTCCTCCTCGCAAAAATATTTCTCGAAAAAACGCTCTTTGCGGTGCGAAACAATTTTCATCAGGCGAAATTCAGACGAAGGCAAGGCGAAAGCCGCAGAACAACCAAACGGTTTTTCAAGGATTTTAACGCAGTATTCGGCGAAATTCGCCGATCAAAATCGAGTTCGGATTATTCCTATCTAGTATACTATGGGTAAGTTGGTTTTATTCCAACAATACTTATTTTCGGAGGAACTAAAAAAATGAGTAAAGTCAACAAAGTAAAAAAAGCGGCTTCTTCACGAAAGACACGAAAACTTTCATTTTGGAAGATATTGACAATGGGATTCAAAGGAATCGGACATCGTCCTGCTCGTTTGATTTTTTCTATACTCTTTGCGGTAATTTCCTTCGTGAGTGTCGGGTTGTCCATGGTAAGCGCTACGGCGGATCAGACTGCCGTTTTGTTGAATGCCGCTTATCAAACGGGGGTACATACGATTGAATTAAATTGTTGCGTAACGACAAAAACGAAAAAAATATACGATGACGGAGGACTTCCTTTTTTCAACGAAAGTACACTGCGCTCTGTTTTGGGCAGGCAAGAACAGCAACCCGAGATTGAAGAATATATGGCGTTTATGCCCCTCCTCGAACCCTCGAAAGTCCATTTTGACGATTACGGATATTTGGGAAAAGAGTGGACGGAATGGTCTTCTGTCGAAATAGAGAATCCTTACAATTATTATGGAAAGTCATTGATAGAAACGTTGGTGGAATTGGATCCGTCCACGGGGGAAGCGGACGCCGTGTTGACGCCTGACAGGCGATTGACAAAAGGATGTCGATTGCCGAAGGATTTCACCGAAATTGCCATCACCGATTATATTGCAGACATGTTTATGAGATTCGGATATTGTGACAAAAGCGGCGATGAGACGGTGTATGTCATCAACGGTCCCGATGATTTGATCGGAAAAGATTTGGGCGGCTTAACGATCGTCGGCGTATATGAAACGGATAACGAAAGGAATTGGTTGAAAGAAAATTACGACGGTGTCGAGGAAACGGACGATTATATCGATACGTGGATGCAAGGCGTGCATACAATGCGCTACGGCTTCGTATGCCGCGGTTTCCAAGAAGATAAAGAAGGATATGATAGTTTCACAAGAGTTCTATATCGCTTGAGCGGCGACGTTGCAAAGGATAAAGAAATTTTGAAAAGCTTCGAATACGAGGTGAAAACCGAATATCGCCTCGAGAATGCGAATGCTTCGAATATAAGACGGCACACTATTTCTTTGACGTAAGAACGGGGATGTCGGGATTTACGGATAAAGTGGACGTAGAGAATAAGTCGGTCGTTATCAGGACGCTTGCTGCCGTGAGCATCTATGTGAATGTAGCCTTCCTATTGATCCATATCCTGATTAGGATGGGCTTTTTAATGAAAGGCGTGAAAGAACCGAGCAAAGAATTGGAAAGGTTGATAGAGTCGGGTGCAAGAAAAGCGGATATAGGAAGTATTTGTCTTGTCGAAAGTCTGTTTATTGCCTTGATTGATTTTGTTATCACTTTGCTTGTGTCGGGTGTTCTTTGCGTTGCATTGAATGCGTACGTGCAGTTGCCTCTCTTTACCGTCGGCGTCCTTCCGTTTATCGGGTTGTTTATATTGTGTTTCGGCTCGGCTGCGCTGGCAACGTTTTTGCCTGTGCGAAAGGTCGTGCGTAGTAATAGATAAAAAAGCTTACTGCGATTGTTTGTTGAACGGTCGTTAAGCTGAATTTCGGCGAATATCGTTGCAGACGTTTTGTTAAAAAACGCACCTGCCTACAGGAAGTTGTAGGAGGTGCGTTTTAACGTTTGATTTCGCGTAGTCGTCGATAATTTTGTCGAAAACTTTATTGCGCCATGTTTTCGACGTCGATTGCAACATCTTCCGTCTTGTTTTCGGGTTCGGAATCGGTAGGTTGTGTTTCGACGTTTTCGGATTCGAGTTTTGCAAGCTCTTTTAAGTATCTGTTATAAACCACGGGATACTTGAATCCGCGAACGATGCCGATAATCGCAATCGGGGAAAACAGATAGGTGATAATGCCGAGAATGATGTATATAGGCACCGGCGTGAGGAAGTTTATGCCCGCATAAAAGAGAGTGAATGCAAAATATACGAGATAGAGTGTCGTGCCGACAAAAGACAACAGCGGAAGTTTTTTGGTAAATAACGATACGACGATTGAGAGTGCTGCCGAGACGAGGGCGATAATGCTGAAGATTACATAAAAATCGACTTCGGTGTGTAACAGACAAAAGATATTTAATGTGACGGAAAGGGGAATCCAGATGATTCTCGACACGTTTCCGTTGAGCGGTCTTCCGCCTGTTTTGTGCATGGCAAAACGGTTTGAGAAATGATCGATTGCATAAATAAGTCCGTAGATGATGCCCGGGAATCCTCCGACGATCAGCAGCACGATGAAGAGAGGAATATTAAATTTCTTCTTGAAAGGCACTGTCGGTTTTTGGTTGTTCGGTTGAGTAACGTTTGTTTCTTTCATAATAAAAACCTCGTTTATTTTTTTGTCGTCATGTAAATATTTTGTAAAAAAGCGACGGCTGATTATTATTTTATCACAAAATCTATTATAAGTCAATCCCAAATCTTTAAAAACTAAACAAATAAATAAAATATTGCGAAATTGTTAGGTGTCATCAAACGGCAGTCGAAGCGGCTTGAAATATGTCAAGCGAAAGAATGAAAGGATATTGTTTTTGTGAAAATAACGGCAAGTAATTTAATGGGAAGACGGTTGATTAGCGATCTTGGTGAGAGGAGAGACAAAATAAAAAACACAGCTTCTTGTGAAAAGGAAGGTGTGTTTTTGTCGATAAAGAGGGGTGAAAACCGTCGGAAACGGAGAAGAACTCCCGATTTTCACTCGATATGAGCTCCTTTATCGAAGAAAGGAAAGGTTGCCGCGTTCGCGCAGTTTTTTAAGATAGAAATAAACAGGGGTGCCGAGTCCGTAGATCCATACGCTTTCCGTCAACAGAAGGGAGAACGCATAGGTGAAATAGGCAATCTTCACGCTGTCAAAATTTTCTCCGCCATCGCATAAGAATACAATGATGAAAGGAATAATTAAGGCGTTCGTAAGGACGGGGAAAAGTCCTGCCAAAATCACACGAAAAGGTTCTTTTTTGACGACTCTGCCCACCACGTATGTAAGTAATGTGCCGAGCAGGGTCGCAAGAGATCCTAAAAATACGTCGTAAATAAAGTAAGGAGACGCCAAATTGGAAATCATACAGCCTATATAGAGGGCAGGGATCGCCTCGGGATAAAAAACGGCTAAAATACAAAGCGCCTCTGCAGGACGGATTTGAAAAGGTCCAAAAGCAAAGGGCATAAAGGCGTAGGTCAACGCTACGTAGAGAGCGGCGATAAGCCCGGCGCGACAAAGGCGACGGATTGTAAAAAATTTGTTCATTGATAATACCTCGGTTTTTTTAGTGAGAAGTGTTTTCCGAAAACCTTCTGCCAGGTATTATAGCACAATAAAAAGAAGATGTCAAACGATTTCAGCACTATTTTTGGCTCTTGCGCACCGTTCCCAAAGGAGGGTGGAAATTCCGTCTGAAATAATCTCGGACATGGTATACACCAAGTTTAATCGGGTGGTGTTGAGTAGCCCGTAATTGGCAACGGATTTTTCCGATACGATTCCCATCACGGACATATCGCCCAGCTCGCCGAGCCTTTTGTTTGCGCCTGCGCCCGGTTGCAACGGCACGTCGCTGAGTTTGATCAATCCGATATCGCCCTCCTTTCCCACGGCGGCGTCGATGGCGATGATTTGGCTGCCCTCGTGCGCTTCCCGTAAAAACGTGCGCATATATTTGATTTCTTTCGCCGTGACAGGCGAGGACAGGGTTCCGTAGATAAAGACGTTTAGTCCTTGCGTTTTGAATTTGAGCATGGAACCCGTGATCGGTCCCAACGAATCGCCGATGGCAAGATCGCTCCCGATGCAGACGATGACGGGTGGCTTTTGTGCGAATGACTCCCGTTGTATTGTCTGTGAACGCATACTTGCCCCCTTCGTACTTTGTTTTTCGAGTGAGGTGAGCAGTTTGTCTGCCGACATGGCGACGCCGTCCGAAGCGAGTTTGTTATAAAGATGAAAGGAATATTCCATTGTGAATTCTCCTGCGATGAATGTCATGGTTGAGTATATCCAAAACGGAAGAGGCGTAAACGTAAAAAATATGGAAAATTTTTGTTAAATGACTTGAAAAAAGCAACAGGATATGGTATAATAATGAAAAATAGTAAAAAGGAGAGAAAAAATTATGGATACAATTATGGCGTACATAGTGGACATCGTGATTTTAATTGTGGCTTTGATTATTACCATCAAGGGTGCAAAGAAAGGCTTTGTCAACTGTATTTTCGGCTTTTTGTCCACCATTCTCGCAATCGTGTTGGCGTTTTCCTTCGCCGGCTTTGCCGTGAAAGTGACGGGCGGTTTTTTCGGCGTGGAGGGCATGCTGACAACGAGCTTTACGCAATCGTTCTCCAACATAGAAGGTTTTGACGTTGTAATTCAAGAGAATATGGACGTCGCGGAAATGTTGGAAGCACAGAGCATGTCGGCAATTTTTGCGCAGCTTATCGGGCAGAATTTGGAGGGTGCCGTTGGCAGCACTTTGGGTGAGCTTGCCGGCAGAACGCTCGGCAGTTATGCAACTCTTTTGATTTGCGGCGTGGTTCTGTTTATTGTACTTAAGCTTGTGTTCGGCATTTTGAAAAAACTTTTCAATTTCGTTGCTAAAGACGGGGTGCTCGGCGGACTTAATAAGCTCCTCGGTGCAGCAATCGGTTTCCTTGAAGCAATCATTCTTGCAAGCTTTGTCGTGTTGATTTTGGAAATGTTCCCCGGTGCGATGGAATTTTTGAACAGTAGCATTATCTTGACGTGGATCCACAATAATAACCCTTTGCTGTGGTTGTTGAGCTTGTTCATTTTCTTATAATCTATACGGAAATTGAATTTTATACGATTTTTGCGAAGTGTATGCTCCGAAAAGCAGTTGCTTTTCGGAGCATATTTTTCTGTTTATAGGTGTGGAGAGGGAGGGCGGATTGTTTCGTATATCCGCAAAATCACGATAAAGTTATCCACACTTGCATTTTTATTGTGGATAAGTATTCCTCTTTTTGTTTGTCGAAAAGGGGATTTTTTTGTGGGAAAAAGCCGTTTATACATTTTAAGTGTATAAAAAATACGGTCATTTTGGATTAAATGTGGACAAGGACGGGTTGTCCACCGATAAAAAACGATATCTGTGGATAACTTTTGCTCAATTTTTGTAACAAACGCAAAAAAACGACATTTTTCATGGGTTTTTCACCAAAAAACACAAAGAAATGTGGATAAGTAATCCACAAAAGTCGAAATGTAAACAATTTTTCTTGTGGGAATCTTGTGGGAAACTGTTGATGATGCATCGAAAATATCGCAAAAAAGGATAAAAAACGGGGATAAATCCAAGAAAATCAATCACTTATCCACAAACGTTTGTTTTTTTGTCAAAATCGCAAAAAGTTATCCACAGTTATCCACAACGACTTGTGTGCATAAACGGAGCGATCTATAAAATAAAAGTCGCTTGTTTTCTTGACACTCCTCGATTGCTCGAAATGCAATATTTAGGCTCGATGTAAATAATTTGCCTTCGTCGGTATTCGGTGTCGGGGAAGGTATATACCTAACGTAAATTGCGGAAGTGGACAGTCACGTCGGCGCTCGTATTTTGGAAAGCCGTATGTTCGTGCTTGTGAAAGCTGCGGCGTTCGTATTTAATCAGTCGCTCGCGTATGCCGAACAGGTCGCACCCGACCGATTTGCATTTTTCGTACGTCCTTTTGATTTCGCTTTCCAACTTTTTGGTGGCGTAGGAGAAATATTCCTTGGGCACGTCGCCCACGTCGGTGATATTTTCCAGTGTTTGTGCCTTGGAGAAGTCGAGCATGCCGGCAAATATCGAAACTTCGATATTTAAGGTGAAGTTGTCCTCGCGGTTGGCTCGTAAGGAGATTTTGGGATTGTTTCGTTTGATTGTGAGCGAGCAGGTCTTGCCTTCTCGCTCTATCGAATAGGCGGCGAGTCGAAGGTTGTTCAACACGGCGCCGAGTGCGAACGTTTCCTTGTTTTGGAGGGTTTCCACCCACTTTCCCTCGACGAAAAGGGCGGTTTCCCCGGCGCTGAATACGGGATTGGCGCTCGGCGTTTCTCCGCTTGCATTATTCCCATTTTCCTCCTTTCCGTCCTGCGAGGATTCCTCTGTTCCGCTTGAATTTTTCGGCAAATCCTGTGCGGAATCGGCGACGTGTTCTTGTTGCGGCTGCTTTTTGACGACGGGTAGAAAGCCGCTATGGCTGTCGCTGAAATATCCGATGGAAAAATCTTTTAAGGTGTTGGGCATGACGGTGCCTACCCGTTCTGCGTGCGGAGAGAGGATTTTCTGAATGGCGGTGGAGCTGGACGGGTCGACGAGGGCAGTCGTATCCAGAATGTCTTTTGCCGGTCCGTGACAGGTGGCGACGTAGCAATTGTCGGAGAGATACTCGTCGCGCAGAAAATAATCGAGTGCGTCGAACGAGTTTGCTTTCGCGGCTTTTTCTCCGAGCAGAATCAGGTTGCAAAAGATGAGCTTTGGATACCAACCTGTCTTAGCGTTAATTTCCTCGAAGGCTTGCGCAATGGTCTTTCCGCGGCTGACGAGCTGTACGGTTTTAGACGATTGTCCTTGCATGGAGGATTCCGGAATGGCGATCTGGGAGGTAACGATGAAGGTCTCCTCCTCTCGATCGATGCCCACCGCCATAACGATGGCAGTCTTTTGTACGTCCGTTAACCCGAAGTCGTTCGTGAAGAATAAAAATAGAAGGGAAAAGGCGAGGATAAGGTAGTATCGCACGGTATTTTTCGCGTGAGATCGATAGGCTTTATACATGGTCAACCTCCTTTTCTTTTGGAAGAAAAAGCAAAAACAGGGGCAGTATGTCTGCAATGAGCAAAAAAACGAGCCATAACTTGCCACAGAAAAGGGTACGGAAAAAGTTGTAGTGGCGATTTGCGTAGAGTACGAAAATCAGGAGAATGCCGTTGAGTATGGCGGAAAAGAGAGTTCTGCGTCCTGTGTGCAAGTTGTGACAGGTGAAGTCTATCGTATATTGTAAAGGGAGGCAGGTAAAAAAGAAGAGGACAGCCGTCAGTGCATAGACGAAAATCAGATCGATACGGCCTATGGTGGAGAGCGCGGGAAAATATTGCGCGATCTTGGAAAATGCGTAATGTTCTCGAGGGGCGATCGAACCGTAAATGCCGTAAAATACGGCGAGGAATAAAAGCGTACCGGCGGCGCCGACGCCGTATCCGCTCATGATTTTTAATCCGTCGTTCTTTTGATAGCGTAGATGCCCGATGAGAGGGAGCAGTAACACTGCATCCGAAAAATAGGGGATTGTGTGCGTGAATGCTGACATGGTATCCCCAAATTTTGTTCCAAAGAGGGGAAGAAGACGAGAGAAGTCTGTTTCCGTGAGGGACATGACGATGAGGGCGAGAAAGGGGAATACGAATAAAAACAAGCAAAGATCTGCCGCTCTTCCGATGCTTTTGATCCCTTTTGTACATATAAAAGCAGAAAGAAAAAAGAAAAACAGAAAAGAGAACAGGGTGGGCGAAGTATCGAAAAAGACGGCGTAGGTAAATTTTTCCAAATCGAGTAGGGGGATAACGGACGCAAATATAAAATAGGAAGCATAGAGGATATAGAAGAAGATGATGGATTTTCCGAGCTTTTCTTGCAATCGCAGAAACAGGGGCTTTTCCGAACGGGAAGAGGCGAGGAGAATGGCGAAAAGGACGGTAGCTTGCAACACAAAATGTGAGAGGGCGGAGAGTAACAGATCTCCTGCTGCGTATTTGGCGAGAACGGAGGGAGCCTCCGACAGCTTTGCCGCGGGTAATAAAAAAGCGGCGGCAAAGGCGATCTGTCGGGAGAGAATTTTTTCGTTTTTGGGGGTGGCAAGGGACATGGACGGTTCTCCTTATTTCGAATTTTTCTTCGGAAACTTGATACGGGTGCGGTTTTTGGTTCGCAATACGTCGGGACGCTCTCGCAAGCTTAAAATATCGTATTTCACGGCGGAGTCTCGTAGATCGTGTATAATTAAAGGGGAGAAGGGAGCCAAGATCGGGGTGCCGAAGCTGTCTGCCGTGATGAGATAGTACAAGATAAAAGAGGCGAACAGCACGATTCCGAAAGGACCGATACTCCCTGCGATGATGAGAAAAAGCCAGCGTAGAATGCTTCCCGTTTCCACAAATTCGGGTACGGTATACATACAGATGCCCGAAAACGCTACGATAATAATGGCGGGCGTGGAAAGAAAACCTGCCGAAACAGCCGTTTCGCCAAGCACCAGCGCGCCTACGACGGAGAGGGACATGCCTACGTATTTGGGCATACGAATGCTCGCCTCTTTAAGCACTTCCAGTAAAAATAACACGACGAACATTTCGAGGTTGGGGGAGAGGGGAATGTCTCGTACGCTGCTTGCGATGGTGAGTGTGAGGCTCAACGGGAAGATGTGGAGCTTAAACAGTTGCGCAGAAAGATAGATCGCAGGGAGAAGAATGGCGACGAATATGGCAATCAGTCGTAACAGGCGGAAGATGGTTGCCATAAACGGAGTGATGAAATAGTCCTCGCTGCTTTGCAGATCTTCCATTAAAAGGAAGGGAGCTGTTAAGGCGATGGGGGAGCCGTCCACTAAAATGCCCACTCGACCTTCGGAGAGCTTGGCGGCAAAGACATCGGGTTTTTCCGTTTTACCGAGGGTGTGAAAAATACCGTGTTTGTGGGGAGTGAGAAAGGCGGCGATGTAGGAAGAATCGGGCACGCTGTCTATTTGAATTTCTCCCAGTTTTTGCATCATTTCTTTTTTCACTTCTTCGTTTGCCGTGCCTTCTAGCCAACAGACGGTCACGGCTGTGTCCGATTGTTTGCCTACGCGTACCGTTTCAAATCGTAGTGCGGGCGTTTTTAAGCGTTTGCGAACGAGGCTCATGTTCGTTTTGACGTCTTCGATGAACCCTTCGCGCGGACCGCGTACGGCAACGTCCGTCGGCGGCTCGGCGACGGAACGAATCGGGAAAATTTTGGCGTCGATAATGATACCGGACGGATAGCCGTCGATTAGCAAAAGAGTGTTCCCGTTTACAATCTCCTTCCCGATATCTTCCGTTTTTTTCTTTTCCTTAAACTCGGTCGGGAAGAGGAAATTTTGAAAAATTTCAAATGTATTCTTATACATACCCCCATCCTTTTGCAAATTTAGTTTGGAAAGAGGACGCACGATCAGTTCGCCTAATTGTTGTTTGTCCACTACGCCGTCTGTATAGACGAGGGCGCAATGTATGCCGTTTTCGGTTTCGAAATCGTAATGCAAGATATCCTCGGAGGGAAGTATTTTTTTTACTGCGGCAATATTTTTTTGTAGATTTTTACATAAAACAGTCACGTCCATAGCTTGCGTAAGAAAAAGAAAAACTATTCTCTTGACTTTTGAACGGGACTGTGTTATACTTAGACGAGAATTGGTGAGTCGAGGTGCGCATGAAAAGGGAAATGCAATGGAGTGAATTTGAAGTGTTGGAAGATATGTGCATGGATGGATTAAAAATCGTGCAGGATACGCGTCTGTATCGTTTTACTTCCGATTCTGTTTTACTTTCCAGGTTTGCAAAACCCAAAAAGAGAGAGGTCGTGGCAGATTTTTGTGCGGGAAGCGGCATCGTCGGGTTTCATTTTTATGCCCTTCATCGGGAAAAATTCCCCGAAATGCCCGTTACGCTTTTTGAAATGCAAGAGGATCTTTTATCCCTTGCCCGTAAGACGGCGGCGTATAACGGTTTTGAGAATTTTGAATTTGTACAAGGCAGGCTGCAAGATCTTCCCAAAGAATACAACGAGAAATTTTCTCTCGTTTTGTGCAATCCTCCCTACGAGCGTGGCGGATTTGGCAATGACGAATATCACAAGGCGATCTGTCGCAAAGAAATCACCATCGATCTTCGAGAGATTGCCAAGGCGGCAAGCCGAGCTTTGAAATTCGGCGGACGGCTTTGTATGCTCCATCGCGCGGATAGACTTGCGGAGGTTTGCTACACCCTTCACGACGTGAAGATCGAGGTGAAGAAGATTCAATTCGTGGGGGGCAGGGAAGGAACGAAACCCTATTTGATCATGGTGGAAGGGGTGAAAGGCGGCAAGCCGAATACGGAAATTTTACATACGATCGTAAACGAAAGGTGAAAAATATGGTTACATTTGTTGCAACGCCGATAGGCAATTTGAAGGATATCTCTTTGCGCGCTTTGGACGCACTCAAAGCTGCCGACGTCATTTTCTGCGAGGATACGCGACATACGATTAAGCTTTTGAATGCGTACGAGATTAAAAAGCCGCTGTATGCTTGTCATAAATTTAACGAAGCGGAGGCTGCGCATAAAATTTTGGAGGCGTCGAGGCGGGGGGAGAACGTAGCAGTCGTGTCGGACGCGGGGACACCCGTCGTGTCCGATCCCGGCAATACGGTGTGTAAAATCTTGCGTGAAAACGGGGAGAATTACACCCTGATTCCGGGGGCGTGTGCTTGCATCGCTGCGCTCGTTTTATCGGCGTTACCGGCAGGCAGGTTTGCGTTTATCGGATTTTTGCCCGATAAAAAAGGGGAGAAACGCGCCCTGTTGGAAAAGTATAAGGACAGCGATTTGACGTTGCTTTTTCACTCCGCGCCTCAGGACGTGGACAAGGATATTCAGGCGATGTACGAGGTGTTCGGCGATCGCCCGGCTGCGGCAGTGCGCGAAATCACTAAAATTCATGAAGAAGCGGTGAATTTCACCTTGAAAGAAGGTCTTTCGGGGGAAAAACGCGGTGAATACGTACTCGTTGTCGGCGGCGCGGAAGAGAAGGAAAGTCCTTTGAACGCGCTTAGCGAGGCGGAGCATATTAAACACTACATGGCGGCAGGACTGGATAAGAAAGAAGCGCTCAAACGGGCGGCGAAAGATCGCGGTGTGTCTAAATCGGATTTATATCCCTTCTCTATTGATCTATAAACAAAGATTGTTTCAAATTTTTATAAAGCGGGTATAACAATAATATAAGAAAATAAGAAAAACAATCGTTGTATTGGTAAAGGAGAAAAGAATGCCTCTTCAATATTATTTGTTATTTATAGCGTTGATGCTTGCCTGTGCGGTGTTTGCGGGATATGCACAATCGAAAGTGAGTAGGGCGTACAAGGCGTACGGAAAAATGCCCAATCGTTCTCGTATGACGGGATACGACACGGCGGTTCGGTTGCTTCGTAGTAACGGCGTGACGGATATTTCCGTGGGTAGAGTGCGAGGTACGTTGAGCGATCACTATCATCCGGCAAAGCGCATCGTCAACCTTTCCGAAGGAGTGTACGGCGATGCGTCGGTGGCGGCAGTTGCCGTGGCGGCGCATGAAATCGGTCACGTTATGCAGAAAAAGGAGAGATACCTTCCTTATCGTATACGAAGCGTATTGGTGCCGATCACCAATTTCGGTAGCAGACTTGCCATGCCGCTCGTGATACTCGGTTTGCTTCTCGACTTGTTCGTGTTTGCGGGGCAAAGCTTCGACTGG
>CAZRAS010000003.1:0-4379 GCA_964598045.1 uncultured Clostridia bacterium
AGGCGCTCTACCAACTGAGCCATATCCCCATATGCATGATGATGCTTTTATTATACTTCTTTTTTTAGATGTTGTCAATTCTTTTTCATGAAATAAATAAAAAACAATAAATTTTTTATTTTCTTCGATTTAGACTTGAAAAAAAAATAGTAGTGTGCTATAATGATAAAAATGTTATCGCAGAAGGAGTATTATTGTGGAAAAAATCTGTGCGAAAGAAGAATATGAAAGCAAAATTAAACGTGTGCTTATCAGCAAAGAGGAAATCGACATCGCGATTCAAAAGGCAGGAAAAATGATCAGCGATTCTTACGACGGTAAGCCCATTCTGCTTGTCAGCATTTTGAAAGGTGCGTTTGTGTTTATGGCAGATCTTTGTCGTGCTATCACCGTCCCTTGTGAAATCGGATTTATGAGCGCGAAAAGCTATTACAGCGGTACGACCTCTTCCGGAATCGTACAAATTAACATGGATCTCGATCAGGATGTGACGGGATATCACGTCATCATCGTGGAAGACATCGTGGATACGGGCAGAACCCTCAATGACGTCGTGAAACTTTTGAAGGTGCGCAATCCCTTGTCTTTGCGTGTGGTGACGTTGCTTGATAAACCCGATCGTCGTGTAGTAGAGTTTACACCTGACTATTCGTTGTTTACCATTCCCGATTTGTTTGTGATCGGGTACGGTCTCGATTATGCGGAGTTGTACAGAAATCTTCCGTATATCGCGGAAGCGACGCTTGAATAAATTTTTTCAAGAAAATATTGACAATTTTGAAAGGATATAGTATAATGTTATTAATATACGGCTGAAATTTTCAAAGTTTTCAGCGGTAAAAAAGGAGAATGTAATGAAATTAATTAGTTTTGCAGTGCCGAGTTACAACTCGGAAGCGTATCTGCATAAATGTATCGACAGCTTGCTTGTCGGTGGAGAGGATGTGGAAATCATCATCGTCAATGACGGTTCTAAAGACGGTACGGCGGCGATTGCCGATGAATATGCGGCGAAATATCCCACCATCGTACGTGCGATTCATAAAGAAAACGGCGGACACGGTTCGGGCGTCAACTATGGTTTGCGCGTGGCGACCGGTCTGTATTATAAAGTGGTCGATTCCGACGACTGGGCAGATGCCGACGCCTTGAAAACGTTGCTCGAAAAGATGAAAGAGCATCTTGCGGCCGACACTCTTCCCGATATGTACTTCGTTAACTACGTATACGAACACGTAGAGGATAACACGCAGTACGTCAATCGCGATTGTGCGAAAAAGATGCCGAAAGATACCTTTTTCGGTTGGAATGACGTAAAAACTTTCCGTTTGAACGACGCACTCATGATGCACGCTATGTTTTACAACCGTGAAAAATTGCTTTCCACGGGGTTGGAACTTCCCGAAAAGACTTTCTATGTAGATGAAATTTTCGCGTACGCACCCTTGCCTGCGATGGAAAAGCTTTATTATCTCGACATCGATTTTTACAGATATTATATCGGAAGAGTGGATCAGTCGGTCAATATTGCAAGCCTTACGAAGCGTTACGAACAGCACATTCGCGTTTTTAAGGAATTGATTAAATCTCATTCCTACGACGATATCATGTCTCAAACCAAGGGATTGCGTAAATACATGATGCACATGATGTCCATTTATTATCTTTTGGTGGCTTGTTTCACCAACTATTACGACGACCCCGAACGCAGAGAAAATTATAAAGAACTTTGGGCGTTTATCAAGGAAACGGATCAAAAGATGTATAACAAACTTCGTTATCGCTCTTTGGGGATATTAATTAACTTTTGGCCTTGGAAGGTTCGTGGTTTTATTCTTAGAATGGGGTATGCGATCGTTCGTAAATTCATGAAGGTGGGTTAATGAGTATGTATGATTTTTTGATTGTAGGCGCGGGCTTGTTCGGGGCGGTGTTTGCGCACGAAGCGACTAAACGCGGTAAGAAATGTTTGGTAATTGAAAAGAGAGACCGTGTCGGCGGCAATATCTACACCGAGGAGATCGAAGGGATTTGCGTGCATACGTATGGTCCGCACATTTTTCATACCAAGAATAAAAAAGTGTGGGAGTACGTAAACGGTTTTGCCGAATTTAATTCTTTTGTGAACTGTCCCATTGCTTTCTACAAAGACGAAGTATACAATATGCCCTTCAATATGAATACCTTCTCTCGTCTGTGGGGGGTGAAAACGCCGCAGGAAGCGAAGGCGATCATTGATAAGCAGGTGCAGGAAGCCGGCATCACCGATCCTAAAAACTTGGAAGAACAAGCGCTTTCCATGGTCGGAAGAGATATTTACGAAAAACTCGTGAAAGGGTATACGGAAAAACAATGGGGGAGAGACGCAAAGGATTTGCCCTCCTTCATTATCAAGCGTTTGCCCGTTCGTTTTACCTACGACAATAACTATTTTGACGATCCCTATCAAGGAATCCCGAAGGGCGGCTATACCCAAATCGTCGAAAAAATGTTGGACGGCGTAGACGTGCAACTGAATACAGACTATTTCGAGAATACCGAAAAGTGGAACGCTTGCGCGAAACAGGTCGTCTATACGGGTATGCTCGATAAGCTCTTTAATTATTGTTACGGAAAGTTGCAATATCGCAGCCTTCGTTTCGAGACGAAAGTGCTCGATACCGATAATTTCCAAGGGAATGCGGTGGTCAACTATACGGAGAGAGAAGTTCCTTATACCCGTATCGCAGAACATAAACATTTCGATTTCGGAAAACAGCCTAAGACGGTCGTTACCTACGAATATCCTGCGACGTGGACGGAGGGTGCGGAGCCTTTCTATTCCGTCAACGACGACGTGAACGAGCCGATCGCGCAGAAGTATAAAGCGCTTGCCAAAGAGAAGGGAATTATTCTCGGCGGAAGATTGGGGGATTATCGTTACTATAACATGGATGCCGTGATCGAGCGCGCCTTCGAATGTGTAGAGGAATACGTGAAATAAAAAGATCCCCGTGCGGGCGACGCCTTCACGGGGATAAAATGACAGCCCGACTTTTGTCGGGCTGTGTCATCATATTGAATCGTTTGTCTGTTCTTCTTCAAATCTGTTTTCCAAAAAACGCGTGATGTCATAACTTTGTCTGTAAATCAAATAGGTCGTCACGTTGGGTGCGGTGAAATCTTGCAAAGAGACTTCTTCCAACACGTTGGATTCCAGTTTGTCCTTGATCACCTTGTAGGGCAGGAAGGTATAGCCTAAACCGTTTTCCAAATAGGGTAACAGCTTGGAGGAGTTGTCCACTTCCAAACGGAAAATATGATTTTTCGGGAAGAGGGAACGAATGAACTCGCCTGCGTCGGAAAGGGTGAAATCGCACATAAGATAGGGGATTTTTGCCAGTTGCGCCTTCGTGATTCCGTCGGGGTATTCGTTTGAACCTTTTTTGCAAACGAGTACCATACGATCGACGTCGTACACGTCGCACGCAAACCCCGTCCGTTTCAAGGGAATGGCGGAGAACACCATATCCAGCGTATTGTCTTGCAAATGCTGAATTAAATCGAGGGAGTGACCCAACATCACTTTGATGGAAGTCACCGTATTGTCTTTCAAACAGTTGTCCACGAGGGGCTTTACGTATCCTTCGTAACAAGCGTTGATCGCACCGATGGAAAATTTACGGCTGTGCGAAGAAAGGGCATTCATTTCCTCGATGGAGGTACTTTGCAAATCCAAGATACGTTCCGCATAGCGCAGGAAGATTTCGCCGGCTTCCGTCAATTTGACCGTTTTCGAGCCGCGCAAAAAGAGTTTTTTGCCGACTTCCTTTTCCAACTCGCTGATGCGGTTGGTGACGGTGGATTGTGCGATGAACAATTGTTTTGCAACGAGCGTAAAGTTTTTTACCTTCGACAGGTATATAAATGTTTTAAGTTCTTCTGTATTCATAGAAAAAAGCGATAATCCTTATCATTTTTATCTATTTAATTATAACCTGTACGGAGAAAGAAAGTCAAGCGAAAAATAGAAAAAGTTACGAAAAAATAGAAAAAATTTCTAATTTTTTTCAAAAAACGACAAAAGGTAAGAAAAAAATATAAAAAGAGAGAAAAGGAGAACAAACGGAGATGGAAACGGGTGTGATCGCGCAGCGAGTGCGAAGCTTGCAAAAGGAGCTGGAGGGCGGAAATCCATTCGGCGAAAAGGTTCGTCTCATTGCCGCAACGAAAATGCAGACGGCGGAAGGGATTAACGAGGCGATCATGGCAGGGGTAGACGGGATCGCAGAAAATAAGCCGCAGGAATTTCGGGATAAAAACGAATTTTTGTTGCCCTGTCCTCGTCATTTTATCGGGCATTTGCAAACGAATAAAATCAAGTATTTGCTCGGGAAAAT
>CAZRAS010000003.1:4389-17663 GCA_964598045.1 uncultured Clostridia bacterium
CATCAGTCTAAGGTAACTGTGCTTGCTACAGAGGAGGAGCTTGTAGAGGCTTTGGCAAAGCAGTCTGTCGCCAAAGGCTTAACTTCCGATATTTTGATTCAGATCAATATCGGACGAGAGGAGAGTAAGAGCGGCTATCTTTACGAGGAAGCCCGAGAAGTTTTTGCACGACTTCGTCAAACGGAGGGCTTGCGAGTGCGTGGATTTATGGCAATGCTGCCCGATAGTGACGACGAGCAATTGTTGCGAAGCTTGGCAAGAAAGATGCGCGCGCTCTTTGACTGGGGTAAAACACAATCGGCGGACGTAGAATACCTCTCTATGGGGATGAGCGGAGATTACGCCTTGTGCGTGGAAGAGGGGAGCAATATGATTCGCGTCGGATCTACGATTTTCGGAGTAAGAAAGTATGGAGAGTGAAAAAATGCGATCGTTCCATGAACGTGCGCCTGTAAAAAAGAGAAAGCGGGTGGCGCTCGTGCTTGCCGTGCTGTTGACGCTTGCGGCGCTGCTTGGTTATGTATATGTAGGGAGTGTCGTTCGATCGGACGAAAGGCATTGGTCGCCCACCTACGAACAGGAAGATATATCGGCGCTTTTGTATAAGTCTGAGCGTACGGAAGAAGACTATGCGAAAATTTATGCGCAGACGGGTTTGACGAAACTCGGCGTAGAGGGTTTAATCGAACAAAACTTATATGCAAAGATTTTCAGCATTCAAAAGAGCTATTTTGCAACCTATGAAAAAAGATGTAAGCGGTTTGCGCCCTTCACCTATGCGGAGTATATTAACGGAAACGTCGAATTTGCGATTTTGCAAGACGGAGATATTCTGATAACGGATTCAATTTTTTGTTCTTGGTTTCGATGCGGCCATGCGGCGTTGGTTGTCGATGCGGCGCAAGGACAGGTGCTCAGTGCCGTGGAAATCGGAAAAAAGAGTGCATTGAGTCGAGCTTCGCAATTCGATCATTTTGCGTCGTTTATGATTATACGTCCCAAGACGTCGAAGGAGACGAAGGCGCAGGTGGTGGAATATGCCAAAGAAAATTTAATCGGATTGTCCTATCGATTGACGACCGGGATTTTTACGTCGAAAGATGCGGAGAATCTTGTCGGCACGCAATGCGGACATCTTGCTTGGTACGCTTATCAAAAATTCGGCGTGGATTTGGATTCGAACGGAGGTATGCTCGTTCTTCCGCAGGACTTGGCAAATTCAAGCGAGGCGGAGCTTGTGCAAACGTTCGGGTTTGATCCGCAAACCCTTTGGAGGTGAAGAAGATGCAAACGAAATATGCACTTATTACGGGCGGAACAGGCGGACTCGGATCTGCCTTTGCCGAGCTTTTGGCGCAAGAAGGGTATGCCCTTTTCTTGACGGGACGGAGCGAGGAAAAACTCGTTGCTTTGAAGGATAATCTCGAAAAGAAGTTCCCGCAGGCGGAGATCGAGATTTACGCCGCCGATCTGGCGGATTCGGACAGCCGCAATCGGTTGATGAATCGTATTCGAGAGGAAGGAATTTTGCTTTCCATGCTCGTGAACGTCGCCGGCGCGGATATCCAGAAGGGGGTAACAGAGTACACGCAGGAAAAGATCTCCTTTCAATGTCGGGTCAATTTCGAGGCGATCGTCGCGCTTAGTCTTTTTGCCATTCAAAATAAGGCGGCACATTTGGATATTCTCAATATTTCTTCGGTATCGGGAATTTATCCCATGCCCTATTTTGCCATATACAGTGCGACGAAAGGGGCGCTCACTTCTTTTTCGCAGGCTTTGCGCGAGGAGATGAAAGGACGGGGCGTCTTCGTGACGGCGGTGCTGTCAGGCGCGATGCCGACGAGGGAGGATATCAAGGAACAGATTCGAGGACAAGGCTTGTGGGGGAAACTCGCCGCGATGTCCCCAAAGGAAGTTGCCGCACGCTCTTTGAAAGGGGTGCGAAAAAACAAACGCAAGGTGATCGTCGGGTTTTGGAATAAAGTCATGCGGGTTTCCACCTGTTGGATTCCTGCCTCTTGGCGGATGAAATTTATCGCAAATCGCTGGAAAAATATAAGCAAGGACGCCTTTTGAGCGCAATCTTTTACGAGAAGCGCCCAAGGGCGTTTTTTGTGAAGATTTGGTAAAAATAAAAGAGTTTTTGTTGAACTTTTTGAATGGGGCGCTCAAACTCTTGACAAACACGAGAAATTGAGTTATAATCGGCATAATAAATTTTACAACCGTGTTTAATCGAAAAAGGTGAGAATAGGAGGAGCGGATATGATTGAATTAAATCCTTCCATCCATTTATTGGAAATGGATCAATATAAATACGAATTACAGGACGTTGCCGAGCCGCAGCTGTTTCGTAATATTTATCCGTATGACGAAATTCCCAAAATTCCTTTCAACTTCAGAAGGGTGCCTATCAATATGCCCGAGTAAATTTGGATTCCGGATACAACCTTTCGTGACGGGCATCACTCGCGCGCCCCGTACTCGGCGAATCAAATCGTCGATATCTATAAGATGCTCGCTCGTCTCGGCGGCCCAAAAGGGATCATTCGTCAAAGCGAATTTTCTGTCTATACGAAAAAGGATCGCGAGGCAGTGGAAAAATGTATGGCGCTTGGGTATAAATTCCCCGAAGTGACGACGTGGATTCGTGCGAAGAAAGAGGATTTTGCATTGGTGCACGACATCGGGATTCGTGAAACGGGAATTTTGGTGAGCTGTTCCGATTATCATATTTTCAAGAAACTGAATATGACGAGACGGCAGGCGTTCGATCACTATTTGGGCGTCGTGAAACAGGCGTTTGACGCCGGTATTTCTCCTCGTTGTCACTTGGAAGATTTGACGCGTGCCGATTTTTACGGATTTGTGGTTCCCTTTGTCAACGCTCTCGTGGACTTATCCAAAGAGACAGGGATTCCCGTGAAAATTCGTATGTGCGATACGATGGGGTACGGCGTGCCCTTCACGGGTGCTGCGCCTCCGAGGAGCGTCGCAGGGCTTGTATACGGTCTGCATCATTATTCGGACGTGACGTCGGAGATGCTCGAATGGCACGGGCATAACGATTTCTATATGGGGGTTGCCAACGCCGTCAGCGCGTGGTTATACGGAGCGAGCGGCGTCAATTGTTCTTTGCTCGGCATCGGCGAGAGAACGGGAAACGTTCCGTTGGAGGGAATGGTCATGCAATACGCTTCCTTGCGCGGAACGCTCGACGGCATGGATACGACGGCAATCACGGACATTGCAGAGTATTTCAAAAAGGAACTGGGCTACGATATTCCGCCGATGACCCCTTTCGTAGGCAGTGCGTTCAACATGACGAGGGCAGGCGTTCACGCGGACGGCATGATGAAGGATACGGAGATCTACAACATCTTCGATACGGAAAAGATTCTCAACCGTCCTGCGGAAGTTTCGATTTCCGACACGTCCGGTTCGGCAGGGATTGCCTACTGGCTCAATAAACATTTCAACGCCAACTTTACGAAACAGGACGAGATCGTGCTGAAAATGAAAGAAGCGATTGACAATCTGTATGCGGACGGCAGAACGACGGTCATGGGAGAAGAGGAGTTGGAAGGGTTATACAACACCTTCTCGAAAGCGGGAAGAAGCAGAATAAATCAGGATTTATAAGGTGGAATGATGGGATATACGATTGCGCAAAAGATTATAAAGGAACATCTTGTTTGCGGCGAGATGAAAGTCGGGCAAGAGATCGGAATCAAGATAGACCAAACGTTGACGCAAGACGCGACGGGAACGATGGCGTATCTGCAATTCGAAGCTATGGGGATCGACCGTGTTAAAACGGAATTGTCCGTGGCGTATATCGATCACAACACTTTGCAGGCAGGGTTTGAAAATGCGGACGATCACCGCTATATTCAGACGGTGACGAAAAAGCACGGCATTCGATTTTCCCGTCCCGGTAACGGAATTTGTCATCAGGTGCATTTGGAGAGATTCTCCAAGCCCGGGAAAACCTTGATCGGTTCGGACAGTCATACGCCGACGGCAGGCGGGATCGGTATGCTCGGTATGGGCGCAGGCGGTTTGGACGTAGCCGTCTCTATGGGCGGCGGCACGTACTATATCACGATGCCTAAAATTATCAAAGTGGAATTGATCGGGAAACTTCGCGATTACGTGGGGGCAAAGGACGTGATTTTGGAAGTACTGCGCATCCTCGGGGTAAAAGGGGGTGTCGGAGCCATTGTGGAATATGCGGGAGAGGGGGTGAAAACTCTTTCCGTACCTCAGCGTGCGACGATCACCAACATGGGCGCGGAACTGGGTGCGACCTGTTCTATATTCCCCTCCGACGAGGTTACGAAAGCTTTTCTTAAAGCAGAGAACAGAGAGGAGGACTGGATGGCGTTGTCTGCCGACGACGATGCCGTATACGACGGGGAATATACGGTGGATTTGGGCTCGTTGAAGCCGCTTGCCGCTTGTCCGCACAGTCCCGACAACGTGAAATCGGTTGCCGAGCTTTCGGGGATGAAAATCAATCAGGTCTGCATCGGCTCTTGTACCAATTCTTCCCTTTCCGATATGTTGACGGTGGCGGCGATGCTCAAGGGAAAAACGGTGGCGCCCAACGTCAGCTTGTCCGTTTCCCCGGGCTCCAAACAGGTATACGCCATGCTTGCGGAATGCGGGGCGTTGGCTGATCTGATCGATGCGGGCGCGCGGATTTTGGAATGCGCTTGCGGACCTTGTATCGGCATGGGTTTTTCTCCGCAATCGGCAGGCGTCAGCCTTCGTACCTTTAATAGGAATTTCTTGGCAAGGAGCGGCACGGCGGACGCGCAAGTGTATCTTGTTTCGCCCGAAACGGCGGCGGCTTCTGCCGTCACGGGGGTGTTTACCGATCCGACGATTTTAGGCGAGGCGCCGCATATTACGATGCCTGCGACATTTAAGATCAACGATAATTTGATAGAAATGCCGATCGAGGCGGAGCGAATGAACGAGGTAATCGTAGAGCGCGGACCGAATATTAAACCGATCCCCGTAGGCAAGGCACCCGAGAAAGATTTGAAGTGCGAGCTGATCTTGAAGGTTGGCGACGATATCACCACCGATCATATCATGCCTGCGGGAACGAAAGTATTGCCCTATCGTTCCAACGTACCCAAACTGTCGGAATTTTGCTTTACCGTTTGCGATAAAACTTTTCCAGAACGTGCGAAGGCAAAGGGTGGCGGTGTCATTTTAGGCGGCTTCAATTACGGACAGGGATCCTCACGCGAACATGCGGCACTCGTGCCTCTGTATTTGGGAATTAAGGCGGTGATTGCCAAGAGTTTTGCCCGTATTCACGTGGCGAATCTGATCAATTTCGGCATCGTGCCCATGACTTTGCAAAATCCCGACGATTATGAGAATTTCTCTCAAGGCGACGAGTTGGAAATTCGAGAATTTGCGGCGGCGGTTGCAGGAAAAGAAGAAGGGACGCTTGTCAATAAGACGAACGGGAAGACGGCAAAACTTTGCTTGACGCTTTCCGAAAGACAGCGTGCCATATTGCTGGCAGGCGGTTGCTTACGGTATACGAAAGGAGAAAGAAAATGAAAGACGAAGAATATAAAACGCAGTTGGATATTGCCTGTGAAAAATTCAGGACATTGATGGAAGAACAACTCGTGCGCGTCGAGGACATGAAGGCGCAGGGGGATTTCGTCGATTACGGTGCTCTCGACTGTATTAAAATCGGCGTATGCGGCGGTGACGGAATCGGTCCCGTCATTACGGCGCAGGCAAGGCGGGTGTTGGAATTTATTTTGAGCGACCTCATAAAAGAGGGAAAGATCGAGTTCAAGGACATCGAAGGCTTGACGATTGAAAATCGAATTGCTAAGGGAACAGCCATTCCCGACGACGTTATGGCAGAATTAAAGTCTTGTCATATCATTCTCAAAGGTCCGACGACGACTCCTCAAAAGGGAAGCGGTATGCCGAATATCGAATCGGCGAACGTGGCGATGAGAAAGGCGCTCGATCTGTTCGCCAACATTCGTCCCGTAAAAGTACCCGAAGAGGGAATCAACTGGACGATTTTCCGTGAGAATACGGAAGGCGGGTACGCCATCGGTTCTTCCGGATTTAATATCACCGAGGATCTTGCCGTGGACTTTACCGTAACGACCAAACAAGGCTCGGACAGGATTGCTCGTCTTGCTTACGATTACGCGCATAAAAACGGATTGAAGAGGGTATCGCTCGTCACCAAGGCCAACGTCATCAAGACGACGGACGGGAATTTCCTCGAAGATTGTCATAAGGTGGGGGATTTATACCCCGATATCTTGACGGACGAGTGGTATGCGGACATTATGACGGCAAAGCTCGTCGATAAAAAGCGTCGCCGCGATTTTCAGGTGTTGTTGTTGCCCAATCTGTACGGCGATATCATTTCGGACGAGGCGGCGGAATTTCAGGGCGGCGTAGGGACGGCAGGCTGCGCGAATATCGGAAAAAAATATGCGATGTTCGAAGCCATTCACGGCAGCGCCCCTCGTATGATCAGCGAGGGAAGAGGACAGTATGCAGATCCTTGTTCCATGCTTCGTGCTTGCGTTATGTTGCTCTCTCATATCGGATTGCAGGAGAGGGCGGATAAGCTGGAAAAGGCGTTGGATATCTGCTCCTTCGAGGAAAAGAAGTACGTCGTTACCGGTCGGGATACGGGCGCGACTTGCGAACAATTTGGCGATTACGTGATGGAAACGTTGCGAAAAATTTAATGATCTTGCCGCTTGAAAACTCTTTTTGGGTTTTGGGCGGCTTTTTTTTGCAAAACACTTTACAGAATGATTTTTTTGTGATATAATAACGAACGAGGTTAAAAATATGAAATTAACTTATACGAGGCAAACAAATAAATATATTTTGAAAAACTTTCTCTATATTTTTCCGTTTGCGTTGATTCCGGCGCTGTTTTTATCCCTTTCTTTGGCGAACGGAGAAATTAAATCGGTGCTTGTCGCGTTCTTCACGGGAGATCTTGCGTCGTGGAATTTTATGGAAGTTTTTCACGCGATTTCCGTGTTGAATTTTGCGTCTTGGAAAACGGTTTTGGCAGGGATTGCGGGGGTGATCGTCATCCTTCCCTGTATTGCGTTGTTTACGGCTTTTTTGGAAAAACATATGCGTATCGGGAAGAGGACGTTTAACGGTTTGCTTTCCAAACTGAACGACAACGTTGCATCCACTTTTATTTACATCGCGTTGATTTTGGTGACGTACGAGCTTTGGTCTCTATTTTTGGCGGCGTTCTTGTATCTGTTGTCAATGATTCCGAATCTTCCGACGGCGTACGTCTTTATTACCCTTGTCTTTCTTGCGGCACACTTCGTGTTGTTGTATGCGTTGGGTACTATCTATCTTTGGTTGCCCTGTATGCAGATTACGGGATTCCCCGTATTGGAAGCGTTGCAATACGCTCACCAACTTGTCGTCCCCGTGAGATGGGTGATCTTTTCGGAACAGTTTGTTTTCTTGTCGGTGGCAGAGATTACGATTTCGCTCTGCTCGATATTCATTTCTTCCGATTTTATCTTTATGATTTTGACAACGGCGTTGATTACGATTTTGCTGATGTACTACGTCGTGCGCATGCAGATCGTGTACTTCGATCGGGATAATATCGAAAGAATGGATTTGAAAAAATATTAAAGAGAGGCTTTATGAGATTTATAAACGTTTTACGGTTGTTGATGAAAAATTTCAAACAGGTCGTATATTTGTTTCTCAGCAAGGCGATTACGGCGCTTGTCGTGATTGCGCTTTGCGCGGCGTTTATTTTGCCCGAGCTGTTGGAAATTGTCGCAAGTCCGCCTGCACATGCGCTTTATGAAGATTTTATGCAAATTTTGCCCTTCCGTTTGGAGGGGGGCGTTTCGTACGATCCCGTTTATGCAATCAATGAGATTTTTCAAAAGAACGGTTCGCTCAGTCAATTTTGGGAATTTTTAGTGTCGGAAAGCGTAAACTTCATTCCGGCCATCGTCGGTTGCGTTTTGGTGTATTTGGTCAAATGTTTCGTGGACGAAGTGGTGCATTTTACCGTCGGGTGTACGCTCAACGATAAGATGGCGACTTATGCGGAGACGCCGTTTGCGACGGCGTTCGTGGCGAATTTGGGCAAGGCGAGCAATTATGCGTGGCTGTATGCCCTTGTCACTGTCGTGACGGACGGTGTCGCATTGGGATTGATCGTCGTGTTTTTGCGATTCATGCCGTTGCTTTTGGCGCTCTTTTTAAGCATGACCGCACTCGTTGCGTTGCAGGCGCTTAAGATGACGTTGACGGGCAGTTGGATGCCTGCCATGACGACGGACGATAAGAGCTTGAAGGGGGCAATCGTCGAGAGAGAAGTGCTTTCCAAGAGTTATTTTTCAAAGACGTATATGTTGTATATCGTTTTGGTATATCTTGTCATTATTCTCAATGTCGTTGCGGCTGTGTGTACCTGCGGCAGCGCCTTGTTGCTTACGGTACCGATGTCCTACCTGCTCTTTATTTGCGCGCAATATGTCAATTATTATACGATGCAGGGTAAGAAATATTTTATCACTTACGAAAGAATAGAAACAAACCTCGATCACGGGGATCATGCGCATTTCTTCGATTACTTGGAAGAAAAGGAAGGATGTGCGGTGCAGGAAACAGAGCCTGTTCACGAAGAAAAATAAAAAAACATTTCAAATATTTGGAGGGAAATAAAGATGGATTATTTGGCAAAATATCGCGAGTGGTTGGAAAATCCTGCGCTTTGCGAAGAGGGGAGAAAGGAGCTGGAGAGTTTGGCCGGTAACGAGAATGAACTCGAATATCGTTTCGGCGGGGAAATGGAATTCGGTACGGCAGGTATGCGCGGCTTGATTGGTTACGGCATCAATGAAATGAATATTTATACGGTTATGCGTGCGACGCAAGGGCTTGCGGAATGGGTGAAAACGCTTTCGGCGGAAGAACAGGCAAAGGGCGTCGTCATCTCTTACGATACGAGAAGAAAATCGGAAGAGTTCGCAAAAGCGGTGGCAGGCGTGTTGGCGAAAAACGGCATTAAGAGCTATCTTTTCGACGACGTGCACCCCGTTCCCATGCTTTCTTATGCCGTTCGCTACCTCGGCACGATCGCCGGCGTCATGATTACGGCAAGCCATAATCCCAAGGAATATAACGGATATAAAGTGTACGGAGCAGACGGTGCGCAGATGTCGCCCGAGGACACGGAAAAAGTCGTTTCCTATATCAATAAAATCGACGATTACCTTTCCGTAACGGCGGATTGTGAAAGCGACCTCATTCATCCCGTACCTAAAAAATTGGATGAAGATTATATCGAAGAACTTTCCAAACTCACTCTTTCTAAAGAAGCTGTGGAAAAGTGCGGCAAGGATTTGAAACTCGTGTATACCCCCGTTCACGGAAGCGGCTACGTGCCCGTCATGGCGATTTTGAAGAAACTCGGAATCAATGCGACGGTTGTGGAGGCGCAAACGACGAAGGATACCGAATTTTCAACGGTCAAAGTGCCCAACCCCGAATATAAGGAAACACTTTCCATGGGGATTGCCCTTGCCAATGAAATTCACGCAGACGTCGTGTTCGGCACCGATCCCGATTCCGATCGTCTCGGCGTTGCGCTTAAAGACGACAACGGCGAATTCGTGGCACTTTCCGGCAATCAGGTGGGAATTTTGCTGCTCGATTATATTTTGACCAGACTTTCCGAGGATAATAAGATGCCTGCCAATGCGGCGGTCGTCAAATCGTTCGTAACGACGGGGATGGCGAAGGCACTTTGCGACGATTACGGCGTAACTCTTTACGAAACGCCCGTCGGGTTTAAGTTTATCGGCGAGAAGATTAAGCAGTGGGAACGTGACGGCAAACATACGTATATCTTCGGCTTTGAAGAATCCTGCGGATATTTGCGCGGTACGCACGCAAGAGATAAAGACGCCGTCGTTGCGTCCATGCTCTGCGCGGAGATGGTGTGCTATTATACCTATATCGGCAAGAGCGTATATACGAGATTGCAGGAAATTTATGCAAAATACGGATACGTGCTCGATTTGAATGTATCCATTCAGTATTCCGGGTTGAACGCCATGAAGGAAATGAACGACGTCGTTAATGCGTTGAAGAGTATGCAACCCACCGATTTTGCCGGGCTTAAAGTGGAGGCGATTCGTGATTACAGTGCGGCAAAACGCACGATCCTTAGCAGCGGTTCGGTGGAGGAAATGGATATTCCTAAGTGTAACTGCGTTTATTACGAACTGGAAGGCGGTTCCTTCGTATGCGTTCGTCCTTCGGGGACGGAGCCGAAGCTCAAGATTTACTATTCCTTGAAGGCAAAAGACGAAAAGGCGGCAAATGAAAAGCTTGTAGAAATGAAAGCTGCGGTATCGACGCTTTTGGAAAACGCGAAAAAGTAAAGATAAAAAGACGGGAAAGAGCTCGGGAAACCGAGCTCTTTTTGCATACTATATTGAAAAGGAGCATAGGTATAATTTGGCGAAAAATTTTTTTGTGAAAAGAGGACGAAACACTTCCCAAAAAAATAAAAGTGTGATATAATAGGAGTGAATGCATTGAAAGAAACAAGACTCACGTTTGAATACGACCGATTCATTCTCGAAAGACCGTTTGATTTTTCAGTCCATTCTTCCATGGGCTGCGGAGGGAAAGCGAGCCTGGCTTTCTATCCGAGAACGGAAGAAGAATTTGTCTTTCTCGTCACGGAGCTCGGACAAAATTACGTCGTCGTGGGGAATATGACCAACCTTCTCGTTTCCGATCTCGGCACGGACAAGGTTGTGATTTGCACAAAGCGATTGAAGAAAATCCACGTCGCGGAAGAAGATTGTGTATACGCGGAAAGCGGCGTTTTAAGCAGCGCGTTGCTGACCTATTTGCACGCTTTGAATATGAGTGGCGCGGAGTTTTTGACGGGGATTCCTTGCACGCTGGGCGGCGCGCTCTACATGAACGCGGGCGCAGGCGGCAAATACCTTTCCGAAATCGTTCAAACCGTTCGGATTTGTCGTGAAGGGAAGGTGTTGACGATTCCCTCGGAAGATTGTAAATACGTCTATAAACGCAGTCTGTTTATGGAGAACGACGATGTTATTTTAGGGGCGACGCTTCGTTTGCAAAAGAGTGACGTTCGCTCGATCGCGGAAAATACGCGATACTTTCGGGAAAAACGCAGACGTCTTCCTACGGGAAAGAGTTTGGGGTGCATTTTCAAAAATCCGTCCGAAGGTTCGGCAGGAGAATGGATCGAACGGGCAGGGTTGAAGGGATTACGGGTGGGCGGCGCAAAAGTGTCCGAACTCCATGCGAATTTCATCATCAACGACGCAAATGCCACGACGAGAGAAATTCGCACCTTGATCGAGTTGGTCAAAAACGCGGTGTTTTCACGCTGCGGAATCGTACTTGAAGAAGAAATACAATATATAGACTAAAAGAGGAAAGCTTATGATTTTAACAGGGGATTATCATACGCATACGCCGTATTCGCACGGCAAAAACACAATCGACGAAAACGTGGCGCGCGCAAAAGAGCTCGGTTTGGCGCAGATAGGAATCACCGATCACGGCTACACGCACATTTCATTCGGACTTCGTCGTCGTGAGATCGAGCCGTACAAAGCGGAATGCAGAGCTGCGGCTGAAAAATACGGCATTGACGTGTTCGTGGGATTGGAAGCCAACATTCGAGGGGTATCGGGGAAGGCAGATTTGACGGAAAAGGATTTCGAGGATTTCGATTTGTATCTTTGCGGCAAACATGCGTTTATTTGGTTTGATCGGATTATTTACGATTCTCTTCTTTTCGGAGCGAAAAATTATATTTACGAGCGGTTGCACCTGAAACCGACGAGAGGAATGCTGGCACGTAACACGAAGGCGTACGTTAACGTGATTAAGAAAAACCCGATCGATGCGATTACGCATATCAACTTTTTCTGTCCTGCCGATCCTGTAGAGGTGGCAAAGTGTGCTGCCGATTACGGCACTTATATCGAACTCAATTCTAAAAAGACGCACCTTACCGATGAGGAATTGATGAATATCGTCGATAAGACGTCCGCTCGTTTCATCATCGATTCGGATGCGCACACAGCTTCTCGAGTGGGAGAAATCAAGCTGGTGGAAGAACAGCTCGGACGGCTCGATTTTCCGATGGATCGAATTGACAATATCGACGGAAGAAAACCCGACTTCCGTTTTGCGGAATATAAGAAACATATGTAAGATGAATTTTACTTCAGATATAAAAAAAGAGATAATCAGCCGAGGATTGGATCGTGGAAGCGCAGGCGCTGTCGAAAAAAAAGCCGCGCTTTCGGCATTCGTCCGTACCAGTGGCTTTTTGGGCGAAAAAGACGGCTCGCCCAATTTTTTTATCGTCAGCGAAACGGAAAACGTCGCAGAGTTTTTTATGACGGCGTTTTCGGAGGCGTTTAACGCAGAATTATCCGTTACGCGCGCGACGATGGATAGAATGAGCGGCAGGGACAAGCTCCTTTTGCAATGTCCGCAAGGTCAGTCTGCAGAGGTGATGAAACAGCTCGCCCTCGTCAAACGAACAGGGGGCGTTCGTTACGGAATTTCCGATTCCTTGACATCTACCGAGCAAACGAAGATTGCCTACGTTAAAGGCGCTTTTTTGGGAGGCGGCAGCTGCACCGTGCCTACGGACGGAGCAAAGACGGGATATCACCTCGAAATTGTTTTTTCGGATAAGCAGACGGCAGTCGATTTTTGCGATTTGTTGGCGGAGCTGGAAATTATCGCCCGTCTTTTGGTTAGAAAGGAGGCGTTTGTCGTCTATATCAAAAGCAAAGAGATTATTTCCGATTTTCTTTCCATGATGGGGGTGAAAAACGCCTTGCGGAAGTTTTCCGCACTCGTAGAGAAACGCGATCGGGCGAATCATGATAATCGCACGCAAAATTGCATGGCAGGCAATGCCGATAAAACGGCAATCGCGGCGGTGAAACAGGTTGTCGCCATTGAAAAACTCAAAAAACAGAGCGGTTATGAGGAATTGTCGGAGGAGTTGAAAACGCTTGCCGATTTGCGACAGCAATTTCCTACGATGTCCTTACAAGAACTTGCCGACACGTTGAAAGTAAGTAAAAGTTGCTTAAACCACAGGATGCGAAAGCTCATGCAGTTGGCTGAAAAATGTGAATAGGATGGTATTATGACGGATTTTGTACATTTACATT
>CAZRAS010000004.1:0-14251 GCA_964598045.1 uncultured Clostridia bacterium
CACCTTATGATTTTTGAAATAGCCGAACGCAGACAACAATATTGCCGCACCGAGCGCAATGCAGCCGTCGATCAGGAAGGACGGCTCAAAGCTCAAAGGTATGATTGCCGCACAAAGCCCCAACGTTCTTAAAATATTAAAAATATTACTTCCCACGATGTCGCCAACGGCAATGTCCGTCTCCCCTTTCCTCGCCGCAATCACGCAGGTGACAAGCTCGGGCAACGAGGTTCCGATGGCAACGATGGTAAGCCCGATCACCTTTTCCGAAACACCGAAAGATTTTGCCATGGCCGTTGCGGCAGGGATCACGCAATACAACGCGCCTACGACCACCAAGCCCAGTCCGACAAGGGTGATGACTGACAGAAACCAAACCCGTTCTTTCATGCGTGCATACCACCCGTCCGTCGTTTTCGACTCGTCTACGGTCACTTCATGTTCGTGTAAATCGGGGATCCCCCCTTCTTTCTTGTTTTGCGACAAGCCGTACACGATCAAAAACACCGTATAGAGACAGGAAATTACAAACATGATGATGCCTTCCGCCCCGTCAATACGATTATCCAAACCTCCGAAGATAAGCAGGAGAACGGAAGCACCGAGCAATACGGGAAGATCGAATAACCGCGCGCTCTTTTGCACGACGAGAGGACAAATCATGGCAGAAATGCCCAAGATCAATAAAATGTTGGTGATATTACTGCCGATGATGTTTCCGACGGCAAGATCCGCACTCCCTTCAAAAGCGGAAATAATCGAAGTCGCAAGCTCGGGTGCGCTCGTCCCGAAAGACACGACGGTAAGCCCGACGATAAGAGAAGGGATGTGCAGCTTTTCGGCAAGTCCTGCCGCACCGTCCACAAACCAGTCCGCCCCTTTCACCAAACACACGAAGCCTACGATCAATAGAGGAATCGCAATCCAAAGACTCATTTTATATTTTACCTCCAATTTTCAATGAATGTTTATAGTATACCATATCCGATCGAACCATGTCAATTACTTTCTTTTTAAGATCGTTACATTCCTTTCTCTTGACAATTATTTCCCCTTCCGCTATAATATATAGTAAATCACGGAGGATTACGGAGCGTGTCAAATCGTCTCCGCAAAATATAATACGTTATGACAGACCTTCTTATTCGTATTTTCGCAGGCAATAATCCGGACGTCACAGATGTAAAGGTAAGGGGCAGGTATGCGTCCATCGCGGGATTTACAGGGATTATCCTCAATATTCTTCTATTTATCGGAAAACTCGTTTTAGGAATTTTCGCAGGATCCGTCGCCATTATCGCAGACGCATTCAACAATATTTCGGACGCAGGCTCGTCCGTCGTGACTTTGATCGGCTTTCGTTTGGCAGCAAAACCCGTCGATAAAGAACATCCCTTGGGACACGGACGGCTGGAATATATATCGGGCTTTATCGTAGATATGTTGATTATTCTCGTGGGATTCGAGCTCCTCACGTCCTCTTTCGACAAAATCATAAATCCCACGCTCCCCACCGTCGGAGCCGCAACGCTCATTCTTTTAGGAGCGGCAATCCTGATTAAACTGTGGCTGTTCTTCTTCTATCGAAAAATTGCCAACGTTATCAATTCTTCCTCCATCAAAGCCGCGTCGTTCGACAGCTTATCCGACTGCGCCGCCACGTTCCTTGTCCTTGTTTCCGCCCTGATCGCACGTTTTTTCAACATCGCCGTCGACGGCTGGGCAGGCATACTGGTTGCAACGTTCATTCTGTTTACAGGAGGAAAAGCCGCCAAGGAAACGATTGACCTTCTCCTCGGTTCTCCTCCCGATCACGACTTCATTCAAAGTATTCACCAATTTGTCAAAGGATATCCTCAAATCATCGGTATCCACGACGTCATGGTGCACGATTATGGTCCCGGCAGACAAATCGTCTCCTTTCATGCGGAAGTGCCCTCCGATTCGAACATCAACGTTGCACACGAGGAAGTGGATAAGTTAGAACGGGATATGCATGAAAAATTCGGCTGTATCGTCACCGTTCATCTCGACCCCATCGTCACAAACGATCCTTTTATCAACCAAGTGCGAATCGTTGCCGAAAATGCGGCGAAAACAATCGACAACGATTTCAGTATCCACGATTTTCGCATGACGGTGGGAGAAAAGAGTTTCAACCTCATTTTCGACCTAGTCATTCCCGCCGATTGCAAGATAAGCGAATTCGACGCCGAGCGGCTCGTCGTGGAAGAAATCCGAAAGACCTATCCGAACTGTTTCTGCGTCGTCAAAACGGAACATCCTTTCGTCTAATCGTCACGCAATTAAAAATAACGATTGACTTATCTTCAACGCATACATGGTGGTCCTTTCCCCTATATAATCAAAAAAAGCGTTTCCAAAGAAACGCTTTTTTTGATTACTTTTTTATGTGGTTGTAGAAAGATATGTCTCCGTCTTTGCCTCGATTAGATTGCCGAGATTTTCAATTCTCTCCGTCAACCATGTCTTCAAATACGTCGCAGCCTGCTTTTGCGTCTTGAACGTCGCAATCGCATCGACCTGCTGACCTTCGATCTTTCTCCCGATACACTCGGGCCATCTCTCGAAGTTCTTTTTATAAATAGAAACATAATTGTCGGCAAAGTAATCGATCATCTCGATCACCCCGGTGAACGTGCCAGCCTCTTTCAAAGCGTTCCACTTCGCCCGCACGTGTGTCCAGAACCATCCTTCGCGCGCGCATACCATCAACCAAGGATTAGAAGCAACGTCTCCGCGACTGTAACTCATTCGATTGAGCGCAAACAACTTGGTGTTGTCCGCTACGGCACTGCCCAGTGCGGAATCAAAATCCCAAGGTGCTTCGAACTTCAACAATCTGTCTCCGTCCTCACTCATATCGAGTGACATATAGAAAGACGACCAACCGAGATCCGCATCCTGACAAATTTCATTGAGAATATAGACGTCTACCAACGAACGCACGTCGATAACCTTCTCCACTGCCTCACGAGGAGTCTTGATGGTGTAATCCGCCACCTTATTGCCGTCCTCGTCAAGGGTGTAGAAAGGCTGTTTGACTAAGTCGGAATGTTTCTTATAGGTTGCGTCATAGACGATATCCCAAATATTTTGAATACATTTTTGGATAAACTCTTTTTGCTTGGACGAATACACGTCACTCTTGATCGTGAATCCGTTCTGATGAGGAGTCACATACGTCCCGCTCTCCAAACGCAAACGATCATAATTCACCGTGAAACGCTCCATTTCGGCTTCTGTATAGTAATACCCGTCGAACTCCACGGAATATCCCACTTTCACGGTATCCGCCGCCACAGGATCTTCCTCGGGATCGGGCACTTCCGACACGTCGATACGATCGTCTTTCACCTCTTGTTGTTCCGCAAGCAGATACAAGCCGTTATACTGACCGTTCAAATACACTTCTACGTATCTGAAATCGCTGCAATACAATCCGTCTGCGTTCAGGATAGAATTTCCCAAATAAAGCGCAACCGAATTTCGGAGCATGGAGCTATCCTTATAATCCGCCAACAGCACCCAATTCTTAAACTTGTTATCTTCGTTTAATCCACACATCTTCTGTTTCTTATCAAACTTGATACGGATCGGACGTTTGGAATAGGTGGAGGTGTAATTGCCGCGAATCTTGACTTTCGCCGCGACGTCCGTCAATTCATACCCCTCGCAGTTGCTAACGGAAATTTCCGCTTTTGTATAATTGTATTTGAGCACCGAATCGGGAACCTTCCAACCGGCTTCCAAACTCGGATCGTCCAACGCAATTCCGTTCTCCGTATTGATATCGATGCGTGGAATTTCCGTCGTCGCAAAATACTCATAATTGCGAATCGCATTCATCGTCGGCGCCGTCAAATCGCTGGGAATAGAGGATTGCGAGCCACCTTCCGCCATAATGACTACCGAAGCAACGCCATAGGGCGTCGCCCCGAAATCGAGGGTATATCGAATATTATCCACCGTAACGCTTGCGCCGTCACTGTTTGCGACCTTGATGTCCCCGCTACTCCCCGTACCGTTGAAGTGCGGAATCTGACAGGTATCCTCCGGAAAATCGGATAGATCTACGTACATTTCAAACGTCCTTTCCGTATACACCAATTCGTATTCGACCGTTTGGGTATCCCAACCGTATTCGTTGTTGAAATCTTTGTAGTTCTGCATATCGAAATAGAAGTTTTCAAGCTCCTCTTTCGTATATTTGACATGCTCTCCTTTCAGCAAATAATAGGGTTTTCCGTCTTTCATGACAACGGTTGCATCCACAACCTCAAACCCTTTCATCTCGCTCTTATGAATCCCGATCACTTGAATTTTGCAATCTGCGTTTACGGTAATTTTATAACAACCGTCCGCACCTTGCACTTCTTTCCCGTCCATGGTCACGCTCAGCTCCGGATACTCGTCGCCGATCGTGCTTGCATAAAGCGTCAACACCGTCCCGTCGGTCACCACCGTAGGAAGTCCGTCACATCCCTCCACGGAAAGGGTCACGTTTTTGTAATCCCAATCGATATATCTGCAATCGCACTTGTCTTCACAATCGTGTTCTTCGTTCATACAACCGCCGCAACGCGGACACACGGCATCACAGACTTTTCCGTCTTCCGAGGAAGCGCTCAACTCTATATTCGAGGACGGAAACAACTCGGGGAGTATATCCCCGAGAATGTCTTCCAGTTGTTGACAACCAGCCCCCATGGCGAGCGTCATCGTCATCGCCATGAGTGCAATTGCTATTTTTTTATACTTTCGCATCATAATCTCCTTATTTACTACAGGGGTTATGGAGTATATCAACGACGATTATTTTCTTTTAACCGTCTTTTTCACGCCGTTTTTACTCGAAGATTTCACGTTTTTCACGCTCGTCTTTTTCGTCGAATACTTCGCGTTTTTGCCGTTTTTCCCCTTCTTCGAATTCTTTTTATTCTTCTTCGCCTGTTTAGCCGCCTTTTCTTCTTTGGACTTTCCGAACAACAAGACAAGAATCACGATAGCGCCGAGAATATCGATGACGACAAGAAGAGGTTTCCACCAAGCGAATACTTCGTCCTTGAAGCCGATAGAACCGCTCGTCTGATACAAATCGTCAACATCCATGTTTCTGTACTGTTCCGCCTCGTATTCCGCATCGACAAGAGAATAAAGAATATTCTTCACAGCAATACGCGCCGCCTTCATATCGGTTGCATCGCTCGTATTCAAAACATCTCCGCCATACGTTGTATACGGATTCAGCCAAAGATCGTTGCCGGCGCGAACACCTTGACGAACGGACATTCCGCCGCAACTGCCGCTGTTGGACCAGTCGGTAATTACAACGCCGCGGAATCCCCATTCATCGCGAAGAATTTCCGTCAAAAGCGCATAGTTCGCACCGCACCATACCGTACCGAGATCGTTGAATGCGGACATCATCGCATTGGCGCCCCCTTCTTTCACGATAATTTCAAAAGGTTTCAATACGTTTTCACGGAGACACTGTTCGGTCATCCAAGTATCCGTACCTCTGGGGTTATCGCCGCTGTCGCTCGCAACGAAATGTTTTACGTAGCAGATCAAACCGTTTGTCTTTGCACCGTACACAAGGTTTGCCGCCAACTTACCGGAAAGCACGCCGTCTTCCGAATAATATTCGAAGTTTCTGCCGAGATATGCGTTACGATGAAGGTTTACACCGGGCGCATACCAGCCTTCCACTGCCGTCTTATCCGCTTCCGCGCCCATGGAACGTCCCATTTCGAACATGAGATCCTTGTTCCACGAACAACCGATGAGTGCTTCGCTGGGATATGCCGTCCACGTTTCCGTATCTACGGCTTCGCCGCCCCAGCTACCCGTCAACGTGTTGGTGTTGAACCCTGCAGGACCGTCGTAATCCTTCTGCAAAGGTTTACCGACCGATTCTACCGCCAAACGACGGAAACCGCCCAATTCGATCAAATTCTTAATTTCGGTAGTCGTCAGCTGATCGAGCAAATCGTCCCACGTGTCGCTGTCATAATCGATAAGATCTTCCAAAAGATCGTAGTTCCATTCCAGCGTTTCCCCGTTCAAGCTCCCGTTGAGCTGATTGAGCGTTGCCTTGGAGCCGTCGCCGAGGGTGGCAAGATACAATCCGTTGTCTTTGCCCGTCGTAATTTCGGGAAGATTCGCATAAGGCTCGTCATAGTAAGTCGTATTTGCCGTGTTGAGAATGGTTGCGTTAGGTTTGGACGCTCTCTTCGTAGGGAAAGTTCCTTCGAAGTCCGCACGCGTCATATAGGTTGCTCCGCCGTAATCGATGGCATCGATCTGAAGTCCGAGATAAGCCCCTTCACCCGTGAAACGGTTTTCAATCTCCGTGCCCGTCGTCGTATCCTTGTCGATGATGATATCGTTGTTGACCTGGAACACGATCTCGTTATATTCGCAATCCTTTGCGTTGTGGCTGTCCGTCATCAATTTCAACGTATAGTCGCCCGAATCGAGTTCCCATACGGAAGAACCGTTTTCGTTCTTATCATAGCAATCGTACGACGCCATATCATACAAGGTGAAAGACATGGTGATTTTGCCGCTCTTCTCTGCCTCCAATTCGGGAGTCTTTGCAAAGTCGATGAGGTTCATATGCGCCTTTTCCACTTCACCGGAAATGTATTCGGGGGTAAAGAAAAGCTCCACGACATCCTTCCCTGCCACGTCTCCGACGTTGTCTACGACGACATCGATATAAATCGTTTCGCTCGGATCGATCGCGTCCGCAACGATCGCCTTGGTGTGGTCGAGCAGTTGTTTTTCGCCCTTCTCGTTCAAAGTGTAGAGGGAATCTACCGACCATTCGAAATCGGTGTAAGAAAGCCCGTACCCGAAAGAATACTGCACCACGCCGTCATAGCCGTCCCCATATGCGTTGGAAACATTGTCAAAATATCCTTCTTCGTCTGCCGTTTCATACCATTTATATCCATAATAAATGGACTCTGCGTACTGGTTGGATCCCTTGGCGATATTCGCATATGTAGGATCGTATTCGTCGCCGTACGGCATTGTGTCGGTAAGTTTTCCGGAAGGGTTCACTTCCCCTTTTAAGATACGAGGAATGGCTGCTGCCGCCGATTGACCGGTGATGCCTACGTACATGGCTGCGTCCACGCCGGAATCGTCGAGGAAGCCCGTATGCATCGTGTTCGTGGTGTTGAGCAAAACGATGACTTTATCGAAGCTCTCCACCAACAAGTCCAAGGTCGCCTGTTCGCTTGCCGTGATATCGAGATATCCTGCAGGAAGGTCGCCCATATTTTCGCCACCGCAACGGCTGAGCACGAAGATTGCCGTGTCCGAATACGCCTGTGCCTCGGAAATTTGTGCCTCCACATCGCCGATGGAAGGTTCCGCAAGCTTATACCCGTTGCTCGTACTAAGCGCGCTATTTGTTCTCAAAGAACTTTTGTTGTCCTTTCCCCAGTCTTTATAGAACTCCACGAGGTCGGGATTGCATTCGATACCTTCCGCTTCCAAAGCCTGCAATAAGCTGACCGACTTCTTCGCCGAAATGGTGGAAGAACCCGAACCTACCCCCTTCAAAAGGAAGCCTTCGTCCGAGCCGCCCCAACCGAATACGTTGACTTTGTCAAGGTTGCGCATGGGCAACGTTTTGTTTTCGTTCTTCAACAAAACGATACTCTCGTCCCCTACTTTACGACAAAGTTTGTCACTCTGCTCCAAGGTAAGCGTTGCGTTGTCAAAGCTTTCGCCCGTGCCGCAAAGGAACGCCGTGATGGACGTTTCAAAATAATTTGCCGCCCAGTTTCCCGCAACAAGCCCTGCAAGCAAGAGTGCCGCCACACCTACTTTCACTTTTTTGTTCATACTTTTTCTCCTTATAATATGATAAATAAATTTTCAAAACTCGACTGATTCTATCATAATCTTTTTTGACTCAAATTTCAATATGCAACCTCATAAATCGTCTACTTTTAGCCTAAACACAAAAACAGTCTACTCATTTTTCTCTTCTTTTCTACCGACCGACGAACACATAATCTTATTTCCGAAAAGTAACAAAAAAAGAAGCGCAGATACTTCCGCGTTTCTTACGATTTTCGATATTCATAAAGGAGGAATTTCACGTCCTCGTTCTTATTCGTTTATACATCCTAATAGAGATACTCGTAAATCGAATTCGGCATGATGGCGCAAATACGCTTCACCATCTCTTCCTTGCGTTCCTTTCTGCCGAGTTTTAACCACGTATAGATGATATCCACAAGGATGCTTCCGCATGTGTTAAGCACAAAAATCATCCTCTCGTCCTTGACGTTCGCCTCCCGATTTTGTAAAATCCGCATAAGCACCTCGGTAATCATGCGTCTGTTTTGGAAAATGGGCGCACTGATATCAATAGACTCGAATGCATTCATAATCACTTTTGCATTACGGTCTATCACGTCTACGTAATTCGTCAAAAACTTCTCCCAATCCTGTTCGTCGAAGTCAATCTTATCATACACGTTGTTCGTCAACGCTTTGTTGCATAAATCATACTTATCTACGTAATATTTATAAAAAGTTCCCTTACAAGAACCCACTCTTCTGAGCAATTCTTGAATGGTGATTTGATCGATACATTTCTCTTTGAGCAAGTCTATCATGCTGTGCTCAAAATATTTTTTCATATCCATATAATGGAAGTCCCACCCCTATTAAGTTTTTTTAGTTAGCAGACCCCGGTCTGCTAACTATGAGGCGCATGCGCCTCATACATTTTTTGCGTTTTTTATTATAGCACAATTTTCTTTTTTCGCAATCATTTTTCGCATATATCCTATATTTTTTGATATGATTTATAAAATTATGTACAATTTGCAATAAGTATTGTTTTTTTCACTGTACTTTTCAAATAAAAAACATCCGTTCGAAAATAAACGCCAAAAAAACACAGGCAGGACATATCTTGCCCTGCCTGCATTTTATAGGGCATTATTTATTATTTGCGTTTTTTGGTGTTTTTAACACCCTTTTTTGCCTGTACTTTTGCCGCTTCGATGGCTGCTTTCTTCTTTTTCTTGGCACCGGCAAACAATCCGATAACCGCGATCAACAACACGACGTCGATTGCTGCAAGGGCATACGGCCACCATACGAACGCAGTGTTTGCTTTGCTGATGGTGATGCCTTCATCGCTTGCGTTTGCCATACGATAGTCCGCATTCAACGCGGTGTAAAGGATATTCTTCGTCGCGTTTCGAAGCTGACTCACGACTGCAGCCGAGCTCGTCTGGAAGCTATACGAACCGCGGTCGCCAACGCCGTCCATCCAAAGATCGCCGCCTGCACGAATCATCTGATCGCCGTTCATATACTGATGGTGATCGGCGTAGTCGGTGATAACGGCACCTTGGAAACCGAGTTCGGTTCTCAAAAGGTCGGTCAAAAGCGTTTCGCTACCGCCCGCCCAAATGGCACCGATACGGCCGTAGGAGCTCATCAAACCGGTTACGTTTGCATCGTCGATAAGCATCTTGAAAGGCTTCACGTAAATTTCACGAAGTGCCTGTTCGGTGAGCCAGGTGTACATACCGTCACGGCAAGTATCCTGTTCATAAAGGATAAAGTGTTTTACGTATACGTATGCGCCGCCGTCCAACATACCGTTGACAACGCCTGCACCCATCGCACCCGTCAAATAGGAGTCTTCGGAATAGTATTCGTAGTTTCTGCCGCCGAACGCAGTTCTGTGAATGTTCACGCCGGGCGCATACAAACCTTCGTAACCGATTGCTCTTGCATCGGCTGCAAGGGAGGAACCGAAGCTCTTCGCAAGTTCGGTGTTCCAAGACTGTGCGAGTACGGTTGCATTGGGATAACCGGTACCTGCGTTCGTCTGGTTGAAGGAACCTGCCTGTGCAGGACCGTCTACGCAATTCGTTTCGAAGTCTTTACCGACAGACGCGACTTTAGATTCTTTCACGTAGCCGTGCAAAGTGAGATTCTGCATTTCATTGAGGGAAATTTGATCGAGCAAATCGTCCCACTTTTCGGAGTTGTAGTTGCCGCCGAGTTCCAAACCGAGTTCGGTGATCGTTCCGTCTTTATAAATACGAAGATCGCCGCTCTTGCCCTGCGTAGGCATTTCCACATCGGTATGTGCATTATCCCATGCAGTTGCATCTGCTCTGTCGTAAAGGTTGGTTTCGCGAAGCAACTTATGCGCTTCTCTTGCAGGATCTTTTTCTTCCTGGAAAGTACCTGCAAAGTTTGCACGCGTCAACCATTCGATTTCCCCTTCCGTCGTCGAACCGTCGATGGAGATGCCGTCGCCTGCGTCTTCGCCGGTGAAGAGGTTATGAATTTTGTTGCCCGTCTTCGCATCCGTTCCGTATACGTAGTCTGCGCTGAGCGTATAGGTATGTTCTGCAGAACCTACGCCTACTTCTGCGAGTTCGTGCGAGTTCTTCATGAGTTTTACGGTGTATTCACCCTTTTCAAGGATATAGCCGCCGCCCGCAACCTTGAGTTCGCTCGAATCGTAGGAAGCCATGTCGCGTACGTCAAACGTAAGGGTAAGGTCTTGGCTTTCGCCGGGTTCTACGTCAACGGGCGTCTTTGCAAAGGCTGCAAGAACAACCGAAGATTTTTCGATGCCGCCCTTCGTATAGGGAGCGGTGTAATAAGCCTGTACGACTTCTTTGCCTGCCACGTCGCCGGTGTTGGTCACGCGGACGGTGATTTTGATCTGACCGTTTACGTCCAAAGCGCCGCTTGCAGGTTGAGTTTCAACCACGTCCCAATCAAAGGTCGTGTAAGACATACCGTAGCCGAAAGGATACTGTACAACCCCTTCGTAGCCTTCACCGTATTCGTTGTTTACGTCTTTCCAGTAACCTTCCGCATCTGCGGTTTCATACCACTTATAACCGACGTAAATACCTTCTTGATAATCGAGATAGGTTGCGCCGTCTTTATAATGATCGTCGCCGTTTACCTTCTTATTCATGCTGGCGGGATACATATCTTTACTATTCTGATAACGAGTCACACCCGTTTCGCCTGCGTGCGCATATGCTGCCGCCGTTGCGAAATCGTATGCATAGGTATCCGCGACTCTGCCGGAGGGAGATACGCCGTACAATACGTTTACGAGACCGTTTGCCGCATTGTTCCCCGTGCCGCCTACGATAAGGCAGGAGCTAAGCCCTTCGATGGAATCCATAAAGTTCAAATTCATGGTGTTGGTGGAGTTGATCACCACGATTACGTTTTGGAAGTTATCCGCCACATACGTCAACAATTCCTCTTCTTCGGTGGAAATGTCGAGGTACGTTCTGGTGATGTCGGTGATGATCGAGCCGCCTTTCGTCGTACGCTTGTACTGCTGATAAGCGGGATCGTTACTTTCCCCCGAAGCACGCCCGAGCACGACGATTGCCGTATCCGAGAAGTTGGTTGCATTCGAAAGAAGGGACGTCGTATAGTAGTTCGCATCCTTAATGGAGGGTTCGTACAATCTATGGAACTGATACGAACTTGCGTTCAACGTACCGCTCGACCAATATTCACGGCTTCCTTGGAAGTTTTCATACATCGTAATCAATTCTTTGTTGTATTCGATGCCTGCGTCCTCCAACGCATCCAAGAAGGTCGTAGCAGGCGTCAAGGCGTTGCCGTTGCTGTTGTCCACGACACGTCCGGAACCCGAACCGCCGCCGATCCATTCAGACGCCGCCCATCCGAATACGTTCACTTTCGTGTCCGTCTCTTTGCTCAAAGGCAAAGATTTCTCCTCGTTCTTTACCAATACGATTCCTTCTTCAACCATCTGCGTCGCAAGCTTTTCGCCCTTTTCACGCGTCGCACTGTCCAAAGAAGTGGTGCTGCAAAGCCAAAGTGTGATGGTATCCGCCATGACAACGCATGCCGCGTTGAGCACGATGGCAAAAATGAGAATAAAGATCGCTAAGACCTTCAAGCCGCCGCCGGCTTTCACTTTGCCTACACTTTTCTTTGTGTTTTTTGACATTTTTTTTCTCCTTATTATTGATTTCAGTCTCTTTTCCGCTCTATTTTTCACTTCTTAACTATCCCTGAAATTAAAATACATTTCCGACATGTAATTTTTGAAAAATCAGAACAATCCAATAGACCTTATACATAATAGCATACACACCGATGTTTTTCAATAGGCGCTTCGCGTAAAAGGCACAAAAATAGACTTAATTAAAAAAGAGTACATGCTCTTCCTCTTCCATTTTTCCCATTTACCTTGTATAATGATGGAATAGATATAAAAATTATCAAAATGAAAGTGAAAAGGAGCTATATAACATGAAAAAATTTTTCACAAACATGCTCGCCGCCATCATGGCGCTCGGCATGTTGTCCGGGCTTTCCTCATGCGATCTTCTCCCTCTTTTCCCCTCGGACGACCAAGCTACCCTCTCCGCCTTAAAGGTGAAGGGAACGGACATCGTCAACGCAAAGGGGGACGTCGTTTATCTGCGCGGCACCAACGTCGGCGGCTGGGGTGCCATCGAACAATGGATGAACGGATTTATCCACAGCTATTCGAAAACAAGTTCCATTCCCGAATGTATCGACCATCTTACGACCACCCAAGTCTTTGTCGAACGCTTCGGTATGGACATTGCGGAAGAACTTTGGCAGGAATATCAAAAAAGCTGGTTTAACGAACAGGACTTTCAAAACTGTGCGGAAATGGGCATGAACGTCCTGCGTCTTCCCTTCACCTATATGAACGTCGATTTCGACGCCGTGCAAGGACTGGAATATGCCGGAAAGAATTATAACTTTTCCGCTCTGGACGAATTTATCGAAACGGCAGCTAAATACGGCATGTATACCATTTTGGATATGCACGGCGGATACGGCTCGCAAAACGGAAAAGACCACAGCGGCGAAGTCATCCCGGGCGGCTCCGTTGACTTCTACGAAAACGAACAAAAACGAGAACTTACGAAAAAACTTTGGAAGGCAATCGCCGAACATTACAAGGATTCCCCCAACGTTGCCGGATACGACCTCTTAAACGAACCGGCGGATACGACGGCGTCCGGCTCGCAAACGACGAGCGAAAAACACTGGGAATATTTCGATGAACTTTACGACGAGATCCGCTCGGTAGACTCCAAACATATCGTCATCATCGAATCCTGTTGGGGAGGACAAAATCTTCCTCAACCCACTGAATACGGTTGGAAAAACTGTGTGTATTCCTTCCATCATTATACGAGCACCTCGAACACGACGTCGCACACTTCGAGTTGGAACGGCGAGCTCGACAATATCAATTCTCAAAATTTCGGCGTCCCGATCTATATGGGGGAATTTACCTGCTACAACTCCTCCGAATCGTGGGATTACACCCTCGATTTGATGAACGCAAACGGTTGGCATTGGACGAGCTGGACATATAAAGTCAACTCGACGCACACCATGGCTTGGGGCATTTACAATGTCGTGGTGGACAGCTCGGAAAAGGTAAACGCGCACGAAGATTCGTACGAAACCATTCTCGCCAAATTCAAAAAACTGGATACTTCGAATGCCGTGCATCATCCCCTCGACGGCGGTGGCACCGTGCATGATAAACTTCAAGAATATTGTACCAGTCCCGTCAACCCTCACAATCTCACAAAGAAGAGCTATTCCGTCAAAACCAACGAGTATAAAGGAATTTCAGTAACCGTCTACAACGACTCCCCCGCCCTGACAAAAAGCGACGACGGAAATGGCGAAAGCTTTTCCCTCATTAAAAATCAGTTCTATAACGACGGCAGCGTTCAGCTGCAAATACAAGGACAATACCTCTCGGCAACCTCCGTCAATAACTCGGCACTTACGCTTACGTCAAAGAATACAACGCATTCAACCCGTTTTTATCTCTTGGATTCTGCGGAGGGATATCGCATCCTCTGTCGCGAAACGAGAAAGTACGTTCGCTACGACGAAGACAAAAAAATCTTCTGCGCAGATGCCGTCAAAGCAAACGCGACCATTTTCCATATCGACTGATCGAAAGATCACGCCCTGCTTCGGCAGGGCATTTTTTTATTCAATGCACACCTGCTCCCCCCGAAATAAAAAAACGGCATAGAAAAAATGCTCCGATGTTCTCGGAGCATTCTTTGTTTATCCTTTAGTTTATCCTTTAATTTAATTTTTCCAACAGTTTCAAATCGATACCCTTTTCGCCGATCTTGATGATTTCCACTTTCAC
>CAZRAS010000005.1:0-11841 GCA_964598045.1 uncultured Clostridia bacterium
GTTCCTGAAGGTTGTGACCTTCGCCGGGAATGTAAACCGTACCTTCCTGCTTATTACTAAGACGCACACGTGCGATCTTACGCATAGCGGAGTTAGGCTTCTTGGGAGAAGTCGTGGTGACGGACAAACATACGCCGCGCTTCTGGGGGCAGTTGTCAAGAATAGGGCTCTTGGACTTGTACGTGATACGTTCTCTACCCTTTTTGATGAGCTGGTTAATAGTAGGCATTTATTTGACCTCCTTGTAAAGATTTTGGAATATATCTCCCCGAAATTGCCCTTATCGCAATTTCAAAGAAATCGAATGGAAATGTTATGTTTGTCCCACTCAACTGGCAACAGGGCATAATACACCCCAAACATAACAGTAATATTTTAACACGAGAAAATGCTTTTGTCAAACGTTTGAGCAAAGATTTTTCAAAGTTTTTCCGTTTTTACGCAAATAAATTGAATATCCATTGTAATTTTAACGCCCTCGAGCGTCTGACCGACATTCGAGGGCGTATTATGCGTATACGATTACAGACTTTCAAGCTGCGCGGCACACTTCGCTTTCATGTCCTGATATTTTACAACCTTTTCCTTTTCCGCATCCACAAGCTTCTGTGGCGCTTTATTTACGAAATTCGGATTGCTCAGTTTTCCTTCTGCCCTTGCAATTTCTCCCTCGATGCGTTCAATTTCAGCCGTCAATCTCGCTTTTTCCTTTTCGATATCCACCAATTCGCCGAGAGGCACGTAAATCTGTGCGATTTCCGTTACGGAAGACACCGTCTTTCCCAAATTCGTTGCATCTTCCACGAAATTCAAGGCACTCGCCCCCGAAAGCTTCATGATACAATCCTTATTAACCTGTATCAAACGCTTGCTTTCGGTGACGATATTGAGTTCCACTTTCTTGGAAGGCGGGCAATCGGCATCCTTTTTCATCGCACGGACCACTTTGATGATCTCCATAACTCCTTCGAATGCTTTCGCCTCCCTTCTATATGCGATCTTGGAATTGTATCTGGGGAATTCGGAAACCATAATGCTCCCCTTCGTATTCGGAAGATTCGCATAAATCTCTTCCGTCACGAACGGAATGAAGGGATGGAGCAGTTTGAGAGCGTTTTCAAGCACGAAACAAAGCACTGCCAACGCTTCCGTCTTTCTTACTTCGTCCTCCCCGTACAAAGCGGGTTTGGAAAGCTCGATATACCAATCGCAGAAGTCGTCCCAAACGAAACCCGTAACCAAATCGCTGGCTACGCCGAGTTCGTATTTGTTGAGGTTGTTCGTCACTTCGCGAATGCAACTTTGCAATTTGGAAATAATCCACTTATCCGCAGGTGCAAGCTTCACTTTGTCAATGGTAGGAATATCCTTCCCTTCCGCATTCATCAACACGAAACGAGCCGCATTCCAAAGCTTGTTGATGAAATTTCTGCAAGATTCCACTTTTGCATCCGAATAACGGGTGTCGTTACCGGGGGCAACCCCCGTCAAAAGAGAAAGACGAAGAGAGTCTGCACCGTATTTTTCAATAATTTCAAGGGGATCGATACCGTTTCCGAGAGACTTACTCATCTTTCTGCCCTGTTCGTCACGAATAATCCCGTGAATAAGCACATCGTGGAAAGGAACTTTTCCGGTATGTTCGATGCCCGAGAAAATCATTCTCGCCACCCAGAAGAATATGATATCGTATCCCGTAACGAGCACGTCGGTAGGATAGAAATATTTATAATCCTCCGTCTCTTCGGGATAACCGAGCGTAGAGAAGGGCCAAAGCGCAGAAGAGAACCACGTATCGAGCACGTCTTCGTCCTGATGCAAATGCGTGCTGCCGCAATCGGGACATACGGTAGGATCCTCTTTCGCACAAATCACCTTGCCGCATTCTTCGCAATACCATACGGGAATACGATGTCCCCACCAAAGTTGACGGGAAATACACCAGTCCCGAATGTTCTCCATCCAGTTATAGTACGTCTTGGAGAAACGCTCGGGTACGAATTTTACTTTATTTTTCATCACTGCGTTGATGGCAGGTTTTGCCAAAGGTTCCATCTTTACGAACCACTGCTTGGAAACGATAGGTTCCACCGTGGAATGGCAGCGATAACAATGTCCGACGTTGTGGGTATGCGCTTCGATCTTTACAAGATTGCCGCTTGCTTCCAAATCGGCAACGATGCGTTTTCTTGCCTCGTAGCGATCCAACCCTGCATATTTTCCTGCAAGCTCGTTCATAGAACCGTCGTCGTTCATCACGCGAATTACGGGCAAATCGTGACGTTTCCCCACCTCGAAGTCGTTGGGATCGTGTGCGGGGGTAATCTTTACGCAACCCGTACCGAAAGCAGGATCGACGTATGAATCCGCCACGACGGGAATTTCCCTATCCGTCAAGGGCAATTTCAACGTCTTGCCTACGAGCGACTGATAACGCTCATCGTCGGGATGCACCGCAACCGCCGTATCGCCCAGCATCGTTTCGGGACGAGTGGTCGCCACTACGACGTCTGCGCTCCCGTCCGCTGCGGGATAACGAAGATGCCAGAAATGTCCGCCCTCTTCCGCGTATTCCACTTCTGCATCCGAAAGCGCCGTCTTACAGCAAGGACACCAGTTGATAATTCTGTTTCCCTGATAAATCAACCCCTTCTCGTAGAGATTGACAAATACTTCTCTCACCGCTTTGGAACACTTTTCGTCCATCGTGAATGCCTGACGAGACCAGTCGCAAGAGGTCCCCATCTTTCGCTGTTGAAGCATAATACGATTTCCGTACTGTTCCTTCCAGTCCCAAGCGCGTGCCAAAAATCCGTCACGACCGATATCCGCTTTCGTGACCCCTTCCGCTTTCATTTTTTCTACGATTTTTACTTCCGTCGCAATGGAAGCGTGATCGCACCCGGGCAGCCACAAGGCAGAATACCCCTGCATTCTCTTAAAGCGAATGAGCGTATCTTGCATCGTAGCGTCCATAGCGTGCCCCATATGAAGCTGCCCCGTAATATTGGGAGGCGGCATCATGATGGTGAAAGGCACCTTGTTTTCATCTACTTCCGCGCGAAAATAACCGGACTGTTCCCAGTCGGCGTAAATTCTGTCTTCAAAATCTTTGGGATTGTACGTCTTTTGCATTTCCATAAATAATTGACCCCGTCGTTTCTTTCGTTTCTATATTAAGGCGATAATACGCTATTTTACATTGTTTATCAATTATAATACGAAAAAACAAAATTGTCAATTATAATTGCCCGTTCATATAATATATTATTCCAATTTTTTTTATTCGGAGATTCCTTCCATGAACATTATTAAAAAAATCGCTTCTATCGCCCTTACGGCTTGTCTTACGCTTTTGCCGCTCTCCGCCTGCAAAACGGATACGGACGTCACCGAAATCCGCTTGAACGAAGTCACTCATTCCGTCTTCTACGCACCGATGTATTTGGCGGAAGCACTGGGTTATTTCAAAGAAGAGCATATTCAAATCGAGCTTACGAACGGAGGAGGCGCCGACAGTGTCATGGCTGCCGTACTTTCCGGCGACGCCGATATCGGATTCTGCGGGCCCGAAGCCGCTTTGTACGTACTCGTCGGCGGTTCTACCGACGTCCCCACCGTCATCGGTCAGTTGACCAAGAGAGACGGTTCCTTTCTTGTTTCGAGAAAAGCAGAGCCCAACTTTCAATGGGAAGATTTGAAAGGCAAGGAAATTCTTGCGGGACGCAAAGGCGGCGTGCCTGCCATGACCTTCGAATACGTTTTGAACAACCATCGTCTGCAAAACGGCGTCGATCTCACGTTGAATTACGACGTTGCCTTCAATCTTATGGTTAGTGCCTTCGAAGCAGGCACCGCCGATTATTGCACGATGTTCGATCCCACTGCCTACGAATACGAAGCGGCAGGCAAGGGCTACGTCGTAGCCTCCGTCGGGGAAGCTTCTGGCGAAGTCCCCTACACTTGCTATATTGCCAAACAATCTTGGTTGAATAAGCATGAAAAAGCAGCAGAAGGATTTCTTCGAGCCGTCACCAAAGCCGTCAAATATATTCACGAAACTCCTTCCGCCGCCGTTGCCCCCTATTTGACCGCCTACTTCGAAGGGGTATCGGAAAAATCGCTCGCCGCATCCGTCGAACGATACCGTACCATCGACGCATGGAGAACGGAGCTTTCCATGACGGAAGACAGCTTTAATCGATTGCAGGATATTATTGAGAATGCAGGTGAATTGACTCGCCGCGCCACCCTCAACGAATTGGTTGACAACACCTACGCGAAAAAAGTATACGGCGAGGTATACCGAAACCAAACGTAACTTACACGAAAGGACGTACGCAAATGAAAGAGGTTTTACGATTCAAAAACGTTTCCATGCACTACCACAGCAAACAGGGCGAAACCATAGCGTTGCAGGACGTAAACTTTTCCGTAAACGAAGGAGAATTCGTTGCCCTCATCGGTCCGTCGGGGTGTGGCAAAACCACCCTACTCTCCCTTGCGGCGGGACTTCTTTCTCCGACCAAAGGAAAGGTGTACACCAACGGCGGTTCGTTCGGATATATGTTACAAAAGGATGAATTGTTTCCTTGGCGGACCATTAAAAAGAATATCTTTTTGCCCTTGGAAATCAAACGTACCGACACCCCTGAAAATCGAGCGCGCGCCCTGTCACTCGCCGAAAAATACGGGCTTTCCCAATTTCTCGAAAATTACCCTGCCTCTCTTTCGGGGGGAATGCGGCAACGCGCGGCGCTCATTCGGACGCTTTCCGTCGATCCCGACGTACTTCTGCTTGACGAGCCGTTTTCCGCCCTCGATTATCAAACCCGTCTCTCCGTTTGCGACGACGTATACAAAATCATTCGTGAAGAGAAAAAAACCGCTCTTTTGATCACGCACGATATCAGCGAAGCCATTTCCGTCGCCGACAGGATTTTCGTCCTTTCCAAACGTCCAGCCTCCATCATAGCCGAGCACGCAGTCGCCTTTCCGGAAAAGGAACCCTTAAAACGACGGGAAAATAAAAAATTCTCTTATTGGTTTGAATTGCTTTGGAAGGAGTTAAACGTATGAAAAACGAACTGCATTATTCGCGCGAGCACCTGCTCTATCTTCGCGGCGTGAAAAAGAAAACGATTTGGGTGAACGTGATACGAATCGCCGTTTTGTTTCTATTTCTCTCCCTTTGGGAGCTTTCCGCGCAATTCAACTGGATCAATCCCTTTATCACGAGTTCCCCTACCCGCATCGTCAAAGCCATTGCGGAACTATATAAAAACGGAACTTTGTTCTACCACGTAGGCACGACTCTTTGGGAAACGTTAATCGGATTTTTCATCGCCGTGAGCTTGGGATATTCGATCGCCCTTCTTCTTTGGTGGAGCGAAGCCTTTCGACGCATTTCCGAACCTTACTTCGTCGTACTCAACGCATTGCCGAAAATCGCACTCGGTCCGCTCATCATTATTTGGTGCGGTACGGGAAGCGGCGCCATCGTGTTTATGACTGTCTTAATCGGCATCATCGTCGCTATTCTCAATATGTTAAACGGATTTATGGCAACGGATGAAAATAAGCTGTTGCTTATGAAATCTATGGGGGCAACGAAGTTGCAAATACTCACGAAACTCGTCATTCCATCCTCCTTGCCAAACTTCATCTCCATGCTGAAAATCAACGTCGGCATGGCGTGGATCGGCTCGATCATGGGGGAATATATCGTTTCCAAAGCCGGCATCGGCTATCTCATCGTATACGGCGGGCAAGTATTCAAGCTTGACCTCGTCATGAGTGCCGTCTTTATTTTATGCCTGCTTGCCGCGCTCATGTACGCCGTCGTCGCTCTACTGGAAAAATTCGTAATACGAAACAGATAAATTTACTCCGTTCCGCAAAACGCGGAACGGAGTTCTCTTTTCGCCTATCGTGGGGGGAAATACGATATATTCTATATCTGTTCTCTCCGTATTTAGAAAGTCGTTTTTCGGTCAAAGCCGAGATACCTTGTCCCTTGAAAAGAAAGGACGCCGATATCGTCTTTCGCCAACAAACCGTATTCGTCTCTCGGCACTTTTAGTTCCATACGATCTCCGCTTTGGACTTCAAAAGTTACATAGTAGACGGTGGAGCATGCAGTGTGATAATGTCCCTCGTGATTGCGGCGATGATGCGTAGTTTGAGATCGCTTATCGACAATTTTTGCCTCGACGGATAACCGCGGTAATTTGTTATTCCTGTTCCATTCGGCTATGTTCCGTATGAACGTGTAGATCGTCATACCGAAAGCAAGGAAAAACATAATAAAGAATATAATGTAAAACAGTTCCATTGGCTATACCCTCCTATATGTCATAAAAATAATTTACGGAACGTTCCTCTTTTTCCTCAATGCCGTAGTCTATTTGTATATTTCTCTCGGCATAGAGAGGATAGACAATTTCAGTCATCTCCTATTGATATTAAAAAAATTATCGGTTATACGTTGTTGTCAGCTCTTTCAACCAAGCAGCTTTTCTCCGTTTAAAATCGCTTTCGAGAATGCGGAACGTCCAGTTGTTTTCCGACACGGCAGAAGGCACGTTCAAACGAGCTTCCTCTCCTAAGCACAACACGTCGTGCATCGGCACGATCACCGTATTTGCCCTCGTGGACGCCAACAGCTCGATCATCGTCTTACATTCGTCTTCCGTCGATTCCGTGATATACGGCACATCCGCCGCCAAACATTCTTCCTCGAGCGTTTTCTCGAATTCCTTACGTTCTTTTTCTTCCATCGAGTCCAAAAAGGCGCGTAAAGGCTCGTTGTCGTGCGTTCCCGTATACGCCACGCAATTCGAGGTACGGATATTCGAGGGTAAATAATCGTTCTTCTCATCGCCGTCGAAGGCGAACAACAGCACTTTCATCCCCGGATATCGCGTAGCTTTCAACAACTTTCTCACTCCATCGTCGATTACGCCGAGATCTTCCGCCACAATGGACCGACGACCCAATTTCTCAAATAAATCTATGCCCGGTCCGTCCATCCATTCTCCGTCTTTAGCCGTCGTCGACGCCTGCGGAATGGCAAAAAAGCGATCAAAGGCACGGAAATGGTCGATTCGCACGATATCGAAGAGTTCAAACGCTCGATCCATACGATTTTCCCACCAAACGTATCCGCTCTCCTTCATTTTTTTCCAGTCATAAACGGGATTTCCCCATAATTGTCCGTCTTCCGAGAACACGTCGGGCGGCACGCCTGCCTTCAACGAAAGATTTCCTTCCCCGTCCAACATGAACATATCCCGACGATATTTCCACGTCTCCACGCTGTCCGCCGCCACATAAATCGGCATATCTCCCATAATTCGGATATTTTTCTTCTTCGCATACGCATGCAAATCCGTCCATTGCTTTAAGAAGATATACTGCGTGAACTGCCAGAACTCAATTTCCTCCCGATGGGCGGCAATATATTTCTCAAGTCCCTTTCCCTCACAGCTTCTATAAGGTTCTTCCCACGACATCCAAGGTTTGAAATCGAACTTTGCTTTCAGACTCATAAACAACGCATAATCGGCGTACCTTCCCTTTTTCAAAAAGGCAAGCCATTCGGAATTATTTCTATCAAAACGAGTGAAGGCTTTTTTCAAAACGGTAAGATTGTAGGCAAACTGCGTACCGTAATCCACGCGGCGAGCGTCACGACTCCATTTTACGTCGGCATAATCGAACTTTTTCAATAAACCGTCTTTTTCCAACAACTCGAAGTCGATAAAATAATGATTGAGCGCGTCCGACGAAGCCGATTGATAAGGGCTGTCCCCGTAACTTGTGGGTAACAGGGGCAACACCTGCCAAATCTTCATCCCCGCGCTTTCCAACCAGTCAACGAAGGCATACGCACCTTTCCCCAGCGTTCCGATTCCCTGCTCGGAAGGCAAGGAAAATATGGGCAATAAAACACCCATATTTCTCGATTTTTTCTTTTTAACCATAATCATAATTCCTCTTCCAATTCGTGTACTCGTTACAGTTCCATACGAGAAAGCAAAATTTCTTCAAACTTTCTTACCCCTGCAATCTTCTCGTATTCCAAACACTTTTCCGCCTGTTCCTTAAGGGCATGCAACGCTTCCGTCTTTCCTGCCGCTTTGGAATAGGCAAGCAGAATGCGTTTCGCGCTCACATTCTCCGAACGCAAATACGTGCGACAAAGTTTTCCGCTCTCTTCCGCGCTCTCCAAATCCCCGCGCATGGCGTGCATATAGGTAAGCTCGGCTGCAAGTTTTTCCGTCTCCGCATCGGGAAGATAGGCTTGCGCGTTCGCCATGCGATTCAAACAATCCGCAGCGTGCGCAAAATCACCGCATTCCAAGAAATATCGATATCTCAAATCGAGCATTACCGCAAAAAGAGGTTCGTCCTCGCAAAGCTGTGGCAAATCAAAATACAACGTTCGATCGATCTCGGAAAAGCTTTTCCCTTCAAACAGCTGCCCTTGGATTTCCATGGCGGCAAGCATCGTCTTTTCTTCGTCGTATCCCTTTCGGATTCCCAGCCAAACGAGCCCGTCCGTCTTTCCGCTCGCATATTCCACGGGTAATAAATTGAGCAAAAATAAATACGCCGCGTACGGAATCATCCCCCACAGCGAAAATCTCGTTACATTCAATGCCGTACAAAGGATTGCCCCCACAAGCACGACAATCAAAAACGCGCCTTCGACAAACAAACCGCCAAGGGTATACAACGTCGCGCGTCTTTGCATGTTCCCGCCCGATTTAGGCAATACCTGCGTTTGATCGGGCGCAAACGGAGAAGCAAAACCAAGACGTTTTTTCCCCTCTTTTTCATAAATTTTGAAACAGAAAAATTTCGCATAGACGAGTTTCATATTCCCCGCGTTTGCAAATGCGATATGTCCCCCCTCGTGCAATACGGGGGCGAGCGCAAACCCCAAAACGAGTCCGCACAATACTTCCGCAGTCTCCTCGATTCCCCGATTCCACGCCAAAATAAAACATACGACGCACCCTGTCATAAGCAACAGCGTGCAAAAAATCGCATACATTGTCGCAAAGCTCTTTTTCATCTTGATTCACTCCATGAATCCGTGTTTAACGGCATACCCCTCCAAATTGTCTCGATCGCTGATAATAATGCCTTCAATGCCGTACATACGCATAATCGTCGCAAACAACACCGCACCGCCTGCGATAACGTCCGCTCTGCCCTTGGGCATACAGGGAAGTTTTCGAATCTCTTCCACGGACAGAGAAAGGAAAGTATCTGCCAATTCCTCCACTCTTGCCAAAGGCAGGATTGCCCCCGTCACTTTTTCCGAAGAATATTCCAACAGTCCCAACGCCTGCGCGCCGAGTGTCGTTGCCGTGCCGCCGATGGCATGAATAAAGCCTTTGACGGGAATTTCCCCGTACTTTTGCGCGGCTTCTCTCGCCATTTTTTCAAGCGCGTCTTTATCCCGTCCGCATTTGTCTTTCAAACGAACGACGCCGATATCCACGCTCTTTTTATAGATAAGCTCGCCACCCTTTTTCACGACGATTTCGGTGCTCGCGCCGCCGATATCGATTACAGCGCCGTCGACATTGCCAAGCGCGCCCAAAATGCCGATTTCCGCTTCTTCTTCCCCGGAAATGACCTCCACGGGAAGTCCGCAAAGTTCACGTACTCTATCCAAAAATTCCGCTCGATTTTTTGCAGATCTCACCGCAGCCGTCGCAAACACCGCCACGTGCTGCGCCCCTTCCGACTTCGCCTTCTCGTAAAAAGAAGCGACGGCGCTTGCAGAGCGTTCGATCGCATCCTTTCTCAAGATCGGCACTTCGGCAACCCCTTCGCCCAAGCGAGTGGTACTTACTTCCTTATATAAAACTTTTCCGTCCGCCACAAACATCAGGCGGACGGAATTGGAGCCGACGTCAATGACGGCAAATTTTCTATACATCAGTTTTCTTCCTCTTCTTCTGCTCGCCAACCCTGTTGAATTGCGAGCCATTGTTTCATTAATTCGGATTCGTAATGTTCTGCAGTTTTCGTGTCGTCTTCCAACGTCTGCTCCAATCTCGTAATTTCGTCTTGAAGCTTTTGTTCGCGCGAATGAAGTACGGCTAACGCTACCCACTGGTACACCAAATACGTAAAGAGCAACACGAACAAGACGGTCGCCGCCGAAACGCACGCCGCAATGACTTTTCTCATCTTTTCTTGTGTCATATATCAAAATCCTCTCTTTTTAAGAGTTTTTTATCCGTTTTTGCTCTTTTCACCAGTTTGGTAACAGTATTATAACACACTTTTTCTAAAAATGCAACTATTCTTCGCAAAGTTTTTGCATATATTAGCAAACCTATGCCCCAACCCGACATCATATATACCCGAAAATCGGGAAATCGGAGAAAATAGCAAGCGTAAATACAAAATATCCCAAAGGAAATCCCGAATAAAACATCGAGAATACCCTCTATAATTCTTGCTTTTTTACGTTCACAGCCCAAAAGCAAGCGAAAAAACGCAAAGATCTCGTACAATAATCCACCGACAAAACCCACTGCCATCGACAATAAAAAATAGTTGAATTGCCCTTTCGTATCCATTATTTGAATATCTTTGCGGCAAGGCTCTTCGCGCCGTAGGAAATTCCGAGGAACTCCCCTTCCGCCGTAAACGCGCCGCTCTGTTTGGAAAATCCCGTAATTTTCAATCCGGAACCAACCACACTCAATCGTTCCCCCTCCGAAAGAGATAACACGATTTTTACTTCCGAAAAGGATACCACGCTTTCCACGCCGCTTACGGACAAATTTTTCTTTTGTACAAGCTCTATCGAATGTTTTCCGTTTTCTTGCATAGTCTATCCTATGCGCAATCACGTTCGTTTATTCGAATTTTTCCAAAAAGGAGTGTTTCTCGCCCTCTTTTTTATATTCGACAAGAGTGTCGAGCTGCACGTTGTGAATACTTTGAAAGATATTGTTTTCCACATTCGGATTTTCCTCTTTCAATTCGGAGATCAACGCTTTCACCTTTCGTCTTGCCGAAAACGTGTCTTCATCCGACCGGGCAACCTTTTGCGTAAATTTGCAAGCGCAGGCAATAAAATGCAAATCGTTGTATTCCTGCCAACGCACGACGTCCTTTTCCAAAATACAATACATCGGACGAATAAGCTCCATGCCCTCAAAATTCGTGCTCTTAATTCTCGGCAACATTCCTTGCATCTGTCCGCCGTACAACATGCCCATCAACGTCGTTTCGATCACATCGCTCTTATGATGTCCCAATGCAATTTTATTGCAACCGAGTTCCTTCGCTTTGGCGTAGAGGTGTCCCCTTCGCATTCTCGCACAAAGATAACAGGGCGCTTCCGCATTCGCACTTTCCGAAGCGGCAAAGATATCGCTTTCAAACACCGTAATCGGAACGTTCAAAAGGGCGGCATTTTCTTCGATGCGTCGACGATTTTCTTTATTGTATCCGGGATCCATCACCAAAAAGGTCAGTTCAAACGGAACTTCGCTGTGACGATGAAGCTCTTGCATAAGCTTGGCAAGCAACATGCTGTCTTTCCCCCCCGAAATACAGACGGCGATTTTATCCCCCGCTTCGATCAGACGATATTTTTTCACCGCCAACACGAAAGGCGACCAAATACTTTTTCTATACGTCGTAATGATCGAGCGTTCAATTTCCTGATATCGTTCCAATTTTTTCGGCATTCTTCTCTCACTTTTCTTTTTTTCTTCGTATTATACTAGATAGGAATAATCCAAACCCGATTTTGATCGGCGAATTTCGCCGAATACTGCGTTAAAATCCTTGAAAAACCGT
>CAZRAS010000006.1:0-11622 GCA_964598045.1 uncultured Clostridia bacterium
TACACGACTATGCCGACATCTTTCTCTCGGATACCCGAGGACTTGCGGCTGGTTCCGCCGTCACCCCTTCCGAAAGCGGAAATCGCTGTATGAACGTGGAAATACAGACACTTATTTCCAAAGCCCCCTACGGGCAACCTCGACGCATGAATTTGGGGGTAGATTACAATCGTCTCGTCATGCTCATTGCTGTATTAGAAAAGCGTTGTGGCATCCCCTTTTGGACTTCGGACGTCTACATCAACGCCATGGGCGGCATCAAACTCACCGAACCGTCCGTCGATTTGGCAATCTGCGCAGCTTTGGCAAGCGCCGCCAACGACATTCCCATCGACAAATTCACCGTTCTCTTCGGCGAAGTGGGATTAACAGGTGAAGTCCGTCCCGTCTCTTATGCCGACAAACGCGTCAACGAATGCATCAAAACGGGCTTTAAACGAGTTATTTTGCCTACCAAAAACATGAAGACGTGCAAAAAATACGAGGATAAAATCGAGTTTATCCCCGTACAATACGTCGGACAAATGATCAAGGCATTAGGTTTGAAACCGACAAACGCATAATCCCCTATCCGTTCCATGCACATTCAAAAAAGGGAGAGCACACGGCTCTCCCTTTTCTTTATAACAATTTTGCAAGCAAGCTTTCGCGGCTCTCCGCGGAAAGATACACAGGGGGAATATCGAACAAGGTCTTACACCCGGTCACGCCTTCTCCGTTCAATCTATACGCCGCTCTTGCACACGCCACCAAAATACTTGCCGTAAACTCGGGATTGGAATCGAGCTTCAAGCTGTATTCCACAATGTGGTTATGCTCTCCGTTCAAACCTGTTGAACCGCTGCGAATCACGACGCCGCCATGCGGAAGTCCCGCATGATCCCGATTCAACTCTTCCTGCGAAATGAAATGCACCGTCGTGTGATAATCGGCAAAATAGTTGGGCATCGTCTTGATTTCCTGTTCGATACGAGCCTTATCCGCGCCCTCTTTAACAACGACGAAACATTCACGCTCGTGTTTTTCTCCCGTCGACAAAACAGGATTTTCCCCCTCGCGAACAGCCTGCATTGCCGACGCAACGGGAATAGTGTACTGTCTGGCATCCGCCACCCCTTCGATGCGACGAATAGCGTCCGAATGTCCTTGGCTGACCCCTTTTCCCCAGAAGGTATAATCCCGACCGCAGGGCAAAGCCACGCTTCCATACAACCGTGCCAACGAAAACATGCCGGGATCCCAACCGGCAGAAATCACCGCCGTCTTTCCTCCCGCCTTCGCAGCCTTTTCCACAGCACAAACGTGTTCGGGAATTTTCGCATGCGTATCGAAGCTGTCCACCACGTTAAATTTTGCCGCCAACATCGGTGTTTGCTTAGGCAGATCGGTAGCACTCCCGCCGCAAATAATCATGACGTCTACCTCTTCTTGCATCTTCACCGCCTCATCTACGGAATAGACGGGAATTCCCGTGCAAGTTTTCACCGTTTTCGGATCACGACGAGTGAATACGCCCACCGCCGCCATATCGGGATTTTGCCGAATGGCAAGTTCCACGCCGCGTCCTAAATTTCCGTAACCGTATATACCTATACGCATAATTTATACCTCGCTTATTTTCTAAAAATGTATCGTCATCGAACGTTTTCACGTCCGTAATTCATCGTTCAACACATACATGGTATGCTCACATAAGCCCGAATAACGCCGTAACCGATTTACTCGGCGTCATCATCAAAGACTCTGTTAAGCCGATTCCGATTTTCTCGGGATGCAAAATTTGAAACAACTCCCTCTGCGCCTCCAAAGGAAAATCTCCGTAACCGGGGCTAAAACGTTTCGTTCCGCTCGGATATTCTTTACAGAACTCGTCACAAAGTGCCTCAATGCGTTCTGCCCCCAGTCCCTGCATGAGTTGTGCATCCGCCAACGAAGCGTTCTTTCTCCGCATAAGCGCATAATCGAAGGCAATCCCTATCGTCGCCGCAAACACAACAACGTTGTCGCATCCCTGCAAAAGGTGTATCAAAGACTCGCTTTCTCTCGCCAAAGGAAGGGCATTAAACAGCTCCTCTTTCCCGATTTTCCGAAATATGACACGCGGCGTAAACTCCAATTCCTCCGCACAAGCGAGAAGCCGTCTACGCAATCCCTCATCCGTTCCTCCTTGCGCATAACGCAAAGCTTCCCTTTCGTTTACGGGCGGCAGGACGATTGTCTTCGTAATTTCAAGCATTTTTACCCACGATATCGGACAGGTTGGCTTGAATCGCAGCCGCCACGTCCGGTTTATTCATGGAATAAACGTGCACGTTGGTCACGCCGTTTGCAAACAAGTCGATAATCTGATCGGTTGCATACGCGATCCCTGCCTGTTTCATGGCGTCGGCATCCCCGCCGAATGTATCCACAAGCGTCTTAAAACGCTGCGGCATAAAGGAGCCGGAAAGATGAATTGCACGCTCCACCTGTTTGGCGTTCGTAATCGGCATAATCCCTGCCAGCACAGGCACGGTGATTCCTGCCTCACGTATTTTATACAAGAAATTATACAGAAGATTGTTGTCGAAAAACATTTGCGTCATCAAAAAATCGCACCCCGCATCCACCTTCGCTTTTAAATAGCGAAGGTCCTCGCGTTGATTCGTACTTTCGGGATGCACCTCGGGATAGCATGCACCGCCGATACAAAAATCCCCACAGGAATCCTTGATATCCGCAATGAGTTCCACCGCGTGACGATATGCCCATTTCGAGCGATCCGCCCCCACCATGTCTGCGGTAAGATCGCCGCGAAGCGCCATAATATTTTCAATGCCCGCTTTCTTGAAATCCTCGATACGCGATTTTACGCTCTCCTTCGTCGAAGATACGCAAGTGAGATGCGCAAGCGATTCCACACCCCACGTTTCACGAATCTTTTGCGCAATGTCGAGCGTATATCGACTCGTTCCCCCGCCTGCGCCGTACGTGACACTCATAAAAGAAGGGCGAAGACAAGCAATCTTCTCCGTCGCCGTCTGCACGCTGTCATAGTTCGCATCCGTTTTCGGCGGAAACACTTCAAAGGATAACGAGTATTTATTTTTTGCAAAAATTTCAGTCAGTTTCATTTGTCGCCAACAGCCTTTTCCATAACACTTCGATAAGAGTAACGATTCAACACAGCCACTGAAACGGCTTCGTTTTATTCCTATCTAGTATAATACAATTCATTGAATTTTTCAAGAATTTTTCACTGTATTTTTGAAAAAAATATTTGCTTGACAACAGAAAAAAAAGAGTGTATAATACTTTTATTATGAAAAACGGATTTTTGGTTACCCCCATCGCACACATTCATACGGACTTCAAAGAAAAGTTCGGCATTCCTCGTCAAAGCGGACGTGCTCCTTCCTTGGAGGCTCGAATCGTCTTTGAACCCGAATATAGAAATGCGGACGCTCTGCGTGAAATGGAAGGTTTTTCCCACCTTTGGTTACTCTTCGATTTTTCCTTGGCGCATAAAACGGAGTGGTCCCCCACGGTTCGTCCTCCACGCTTAGGCGGCAATAGACGAGTCGGAGTGTTTGCAAGTCGTTCCCCCTTTCGTCCCAACCCGATCGGACTTTCAGCCGTAAAGCTCGTGCGTATCGAACAGACCGAACAAGACGGACTCACCCTCGTGGTGTCGGGCGCCGACCTACTCGACGGCACCCCTATTTTGGACATCAAGCCCTATCTTCCCTTCGCTGACAGTATTCCCGATGCTCGGGCAGGATATGCAGGCGAGCACGAACATGACCGAGTGCAAGTAATTTTTCCGAGCGAACTTCTTCGAATCGTTCCGACAGAAAAACAAGCAGGACTTCTCGACTGTCTTGCCGACGATCCTCGTCCTTCCTATCAAGACGAAGGGAGAACGTACGGCATGCGTTTCGATCGATTCGATATCAAATTCACAGTCAAAGAAGGTGTGCTCACCGTCTACGAGGTAGTAAAAAACGGCGTTTCCTAACGCCGTTTTTTATTATACTCACTTCAAGCATCCTTATTCTATGAGAATGGCATGAAACACACAAAGCTTATCTATGTTTGCCTTTATTGAAGATTGCAATCGTACCGGGGCCGGAATGTGTACCGATTACCGCGCCGATCTCATTAACCATAAATTCCGTATTCGGACGACGAGCCAAAATGAGATTTTTTATATATTCCACGTCCTCGATACAATCCCCGTGGCTGATATAGACGGGATCGCTTTCCTCCATGTCCGCAGTTGCGAAAAAGTTATCCACGATCGTCATCAGAGATTTCTTTCTCCCCATCGTCTTCCCGATCACAATCAATTTTCCATTGTCATCCATATGCAAAATAGGCTTAATTTTAAGAATCGTGCCGACGATTGCCGATGTTTTGGACACTCTCCCCCCACGATGCAGGTGGAAAAGATTATCCACCGTGAAATGATGACAAATACGGAGCTTCAAATCTTCCGTATATTGTGCGGTTTCTTCAAGACTTGCACCCGTATCCGCTTTTTTGAGGACGTAATCCAAAAGCATGCCTTCCCCCATGGATTCGCAAAGGGTGTCGATCACGACGACTTTTCGCTCGGGATATTCCGCTGCAAGATCTCTCGCCGCCACTTGAAAGCTACCGCACGTTCCCGAAAGTCCGCTGGAAAAAACGAGTGCCAACACGTCCCGACCGGCTTTGAGATAAGGCTCGATATGTTCTTTCGCCTGTTCGGCGGTGATTTGATAGGTCGTCGGCATCGCGCCCTCGCGAAGCTTTTGATAGAAGTCTTTTACGTCGATTGCTTCGCCGTTTTCTCCTTCATAATTGACGTCATTCATCATAAAGCCGAGAGGCACGCATTCCACGTCATACTGTTGATAATATTCCTTAGGCATATCGCAAGACGAATCGATCATAATTTTAAAATTTCTCATATTTGTATCTCCTTTTGTATAATTTTCCGCCGAAAGTCCGCCCTCTCGGCAGCTATATATTCTATCAAATCGCGTTTTTCAAACATTCCGCTCTTTTCCTCTAAAATGAGAAGAGCAGGTATACGTTGAATTATTTTAAGACGTTAAATTTTTTAATCCGTTCCGCCTCAAACGCCAGATTGACGGTGTAAATTCCGTTCTTGCAAGTCAATTCCATTCGAGGAAGACCGATGAGGTCGAAATATTCGTTAAACTTATCGGCAAAGTCCTGTAACACAAGCGCCTTGCATCCGTCGCTCATCACCGATTTATCCGCCTGTAAAACGTTATTCACGCGCGTAAAATCATTCATTATAAATTCCGCCTTAAAATTCTTTTTACGTTCCCCCACAAGCCGCTGTATTTCTTCGTCACGTCGAACATCTTGTTTCTGCCCGTCAAAAGATTATTCGCCAACGTTCGAAACGCAGGGTGGATTTCCGCCAAATTGCCGCTGTAAATGCCGTATTCCTCAGGCAAGATTCCCAAAAGCTGCGTTTTCAACAATGTCTCGATCTCCTTAGGCGACAGGCAATCTCCCGACATCAACAAATCGCCGCGTACTTTGTTCAATAGAACGGAAAGCTGATTCAAATGATAGCTTTTGAGCACCGTAATGGCTTTATCCGCATCACGAAGTGCCGAAATATGCGGCGTCGTCACCACGATTGCCTCGTCCGCCGTTGCCACCGCTCGATGAAATCCTTCGTCCAACCCGGCAGGGCTGTCAATGAAGATGAAATCGAACTGCGGCGCAAGGCCGTCTAATACAAGTTTCACCGCCTGCGGCGATACGTATCGTTCGGACTCCGAATGGCTGCTTGTCAAAATGAATAAATTGCTGTATAGCGGATGTTTGACGAGCGCTTGTTTGGCTCGACACCGTCCCTCGATAACGTCCACGACGTCGTAGGTGACGAGATGTTCCACACCCGCGCATACGTCCACGTTATTAAGCCCGAAATCGGCGTCGCACAGAATGACCCTTTGCCCCTTCTGCGCAAGCCGTGCCGCAAGATTGACCGACACCGTGGTTTTTCCCACGCCGCCCTTTCCGCTTGTTACGACGATGATCCTTGCCATGTCCTATGCTCCTTATTCGATATTACCCATTACGGCATATATCATCATAGCATATTTACAACCTCACATTTTGTCGGATCTTCAATTTTTTTTAGGGACTTTGTAAAAACGAATTTCAACAAATATTCCCTCACAATTCAAGCTGTCTTTTGCAACGTTTTTCACGTCCTTAAAAAACACTTTAGAAAAGAACGGCTGCGTTTGCGAAAAGAAATTTATTTTATGCATATATTGTACCACGATTTTGTAAAAAAAGAACGATTTTTTTCTCTACTACACGAGAAAATCGGCTCTACAAGGAGTAGAAAAAGGACTCTACTGTGAGTAGAGTCCTTTATTTTTCAGGCTTTTAGCGTTTTTTTCAACAAAAAAATCAGTTTTCCGATGGAAAGCCGATTTTTTTCTTTTAAAATTTTTCTTATCTGTTTCTCTTACAAAGCTCGTTGCAAACTTCGGAAAGTTTCACGTCCTTGGAGTTCAACAGCACCATGAGGTGATAAAGCAAATCCGCCGATTCCGCAACGACCCCCTTCTTGTCGTCATTCTTGGAGGCGATCACAAGTTCCACCGCTTCTTCTCCGACCTTCTTCGCAATGCGATCCACGCCGCGCACGAACAGGAAACTTGTATACGCACCGTCTTCCGGATTTTTCTTCACATCCGCAATGATGCGTTGCAAACGCCCGAACATTTCGCCGCCGATGGTGTTGTATTCCCCCACGAGCTGATTGGAAAAACAAGTGAAAGCGTCCGTTTCCGCATCCCCTTTTCCGAATTGTTCTACCTTCAAAAGAACAGCATCGAAATCGTGATCTAAGAAAACGGCTTTCAATTTTTGATAATTGCCGTGGATATCGCCAAATTGATAGACTTTTTTCTTGGAACGGCTGTAATAATGCGCAAAACCGGTAGACAAAGTCTTTTGAAGCGCTTCATCGTTTGCATACATCAACATCAACACTTCACCGCTTTCATAATCCTGCGCAATAACAGGCACAAGACCGTCTTTTGCAAATTTCACTTTTTTCATATCAAAGGTTGCATTTTTAGCTGGCATATTCACCTTTCCTCCCGTCTTTTGTTGAAATAAATTTACCCAACTTTCTTTTATTATACAATAATTTTCCTATCCCGTCAAGAGGGTAACGAAAAAAAGTTGGAAAAAGTTTAGAAAATTTTACCAAATACCAAAACCTTGGTTATTAAACAATACATTTTGTTTTTTTGTTGCGCATACGGAAGAATTTTCTCAAATTTTATCAATTCAGCACAACGTCTTTGAGACTGTCGTATTTTTTAATCGCCGCCGCCCGCAGCCGATCGTCCGCAAAACGCCCGTCAAAGGCGTCGTCCGAAAGTTTCTTGGCTGCAAAAATAACCTGCGTAGGATATTTGAGGTTTTTAATATCCGAAAGCATCTTTCCCGACTGCCGCGTACCGAAAAAGTCACCGCTGCCGCGCATTTCCAAATCTTTCTCGGCTATCTTGAATCCGTCGGTGTTGTCTTTGAGGGTGAGCAATCGCTCACGCGCCGTCTCACCGTCCGCCCCCATCAATAGGAAGCAATAGCTCTTTTCCGAACCTCGTCCGACTCTTCCTCGAAGCTGGTGAAGTTGGGAAAGCCCGAAACGCTCGGCATTATAGATAATCATAATCGTGGCATTGGGAACGTCTACCCCTACTTCGATCACCGTCGTAGAAACAAGACAATCATATGTCCTTTCCTTAAACGCCGTCATAACTTCCGATTTTTCCTTATCTTTCATTCTCCCGTGAAGCAACCCGAAACGTACCGTGGGAAGTCGACCTTTAAGATCCTCGAACAATTCGGTAACGCTCATAATCGAGCCTTCTTCATCATCGTCGATCTTGGCACAAACAAAATATGCCTGCTTTCCTGCCGCCGTCTCTCGTTTGACGTATTCGAGCATATCGTCATATCGACTTTCCGGAATAATGGAAGTGGAAATCTCCTGTCTTGCCTTGGGTTTATCGGAAATGGTGGTCACGTCCAAATCCCCGTAGAAAATAAGGGATAACGTACGAGGAATGGGCGTTGCGCTCATGACGAGCATATCCACCCCCACCCCCTTTTCTGCCAAAGCATTGCGCTGTGCGACGCCGAAGCGATGCTGTTCGTCACAGACGATGAAACTGAGGTTGGGAATTTCTACGTCCCCTTGAAAAATGGCGTGCGTACCGCAGAGAATATCGATCTCCCCGTTTTTCAATCTCGTCTTCATCTCTCGCTTTTCTTTTGCCGTCATGCCGCCGGCAAGATATCCCACACGATAATCGGGGAAAAACCTTTGAAGCACGGCGTAGTTTTGCGCCGCCAGCACTTCCGTAGGGGACAGGTAAGCCGCTGCAAAGCCGCTCTTCACCGCCATAAAGATTCCACACAAAGCCACTGCCGTCTTGCCGCTTCCCACGTCCCCTTGCACCAGTCGATTCATACGCGACGGTGCGTAAAGATTTTCAAATATTTCATTGACCGCCGTCTTTTGTCCTTCCGTAAACTCAAATCCGAAACGCTTGGAAAACTCTTTGACTTCACTCGCCTTGACGGAATACTCGTGACGACGAACCTCTTCCTTGCCCCCCTTGATAATTTTAAAGGCGGAAATGAGAATGAAATATTCCTCGAGTGCGATCCGCTCGGAAGCATGATCTTTGCTCTGCATATCGGAAGGATTATGGACCTGATAAAGTGCCTCTTCCAAAGAAGGAAGATCGTATTTTCGCTCGATCTGCCAAGGAATCACGGTGGAAAGATCGGTCTTTTGCAATGCCTCTTTGACGGCAGAACGCACGATTTTTTGCGACAGCGAACCCTTGAGCGAATACACGGGCACGATTCCTTTCAGACGATAATTTTTATCGAGTTCCTCAAACGTGGGATTCACGAGGGACACCTGCCCGAATTTATTTTGCACTCTGCCGTAAAAAAGGTATTCTCCGACTTTCAGCTTTTGCACCACGTACGGCTGGTTGAACCATACGACGGTAAACGGATACCCGTCCTGCGAACAGAACGCCTTGACCATTTTCCGCTTACTACCGTAGCTGACGGGCATAACGCGCGTCACCTCACACGCCACGAGTACGATATCGTTGTGATAGGCTGTTTTCAACGAGGAACGCTCGGTGAGGTCGAGATAGGCGCGCGGATAAAACCGTACGAGATCTTCCACCTCATAAAGTCCGAGTTTATTAAAATCCTTTTCACGTTTTTCTCCGATGGAGCGGAGGGAAGACAACTTCATAAGACACCCCTTTTTGTTCGTGAATACGACCATGGTGCATTCCATAAAACGCATCCGCAATCATTTTCACGACGGCTCAACCCGTTGTTTACAATTAGTATATCCGTACTTCGTCGAAAAGTCAAGCAAATTTTTATTTTTTCCGATTCCATACAAGAAAAAGCCCCGTCACGAGCATTTACTCGGCAACGCGGCTTCTCGGATTATAGCTTTCCCGATTATAAATCGAGTTTCATATCATTCTCTTTGATCCAGCCTTTTTTGCGCATAAACTCGGAAATCAACAAATTCAACGTGGCAGGCAGAACGATCATCAACAAAAAGATTCCCACATATCCGCCCCAACCTGTCGTATAGCGGAATAAATCGAAAATCCCTACCAAACCGCTCGTGCCCATGCCGCCTCCGGAAGCCCCGCATTTCAGCTTGAACACGCAGGTAGAAAGAGGTCCGCAAATGGCACTCGACACAACCATGGGTGCCATGATTTGCGGCTTTTTCATGATATTCGGAATCTGCAACATACTCGTGCCGATCCCTTGCGAAATCAAGCCGCCCACCCCGTTTTCGCGATAGCTCGCAACCGCGAACCCGACCATATGACAAGCGCATCCAACCGTTGCCGCACCGCCGGCAAGCAACATCGCCTCGTAATTTTCACTTCCGACACCGAGTGCCAATACAGGACTTGCGATAGCCACCCAAATTGCCGCCGACGAAGTGGGCATGGTCAACAAAATCCCCATGACAACGGCAATGACAATCCCCATAACGAAAGGAGTCGCTTCCGTCGCGACGGCGATCAATACGCCAAGTTGATTGACCAACCAAATAAACGGGAAGGCAACGTACACCCCCCCGAAAGCGAGCAGGAGGGTACCGAGCGGCACGAGCAAGATATCCAACTTCGTTTTCCCTGCGTACAACCCGACCAACTCCACGACGAACATCGTCACCACGTATGCGCCGATGGGATTTCCGGGCAACCCTGCCGTCAACGCAATGGCAGGCGTCCCTGCCCCCACGATAATCTTATCCGCAAATGCCCCGACCATGCCTGCCGCCGCCGCAGAAAAAACGAGCAATTTATTCTTACCCAACGCATGCGCGATCCCCACGCCGATTCCTGCACCCATAAGCGCTTTGGCGATGTTCGATATGTACGTGAGGGTATTCCCGATGTAGTTGCCGTTCTCCCCGATGAGGTTGATCCAACCTGCAATCTGTGCCAAAATCGTGCCTGCGATCAAGGTGACGAACAACCCCTGCGCCATGCCCGAAAACGCCGTAATAAACCAACGCTTCGGCAACGTGTTCAAATACGCCGCCATTCTTTCTTTCATTTTCTTCTTTTCCACAATTCTGCCTCTCACTGACTGTTTTTTACTTATCAACAGTATACACCGCAATTCGATAAAAGTCAAGCGATTTCACTAAATCGATAGAATTTTATCTATTCGATAAATTTTAACGACAAGACGCCGCCTTTCCCCTATGCAAAAAGCGGCGTCTCCCCCCTTTTAAGCAACACCGCATGGAGTTGCCTTAACGGTCTTTTGCGTTATTTGCGTTCAAAACTGTCGCAGCAGGTGCACGTATCCGAATCGCAATTACACGTATTGCCTACGTGAATTTTTCGAAGGGTGCAATAATCCCCCGTACGATTGTACTTACATTCCGTCACGCCACAGCCGATGGCAGTGTTCACTTCCTGATTTTTGCTTTCATACATATAAAAATTCCTCCTTTTTCTCCGACAAAGTAAATTTTATCGGATTTTTCTGAAAAGAGTATGGGTAATTTTTCAAAAGTCTATTGACATTTTTCAATTTTTCCTGTACAATAGAGCTGTAAAATAATGGACACCGTTTATAAGGCGTTCGACATAGGAGGATATGCAGATGAAAGTAATCTTATTAGCAGACGTAAAAGACGTAGGTAAAAAAGGCGACGTTGCGGAAGTCTCGGACGGCTACGGGAAAAATTTCTTAATTAAAAAAGGACTTGCCAAAGCCGCAACCGCAAGCAACATTCACGAAGCCGAACAAAGAAAGGCAGCACAAGCCTTCCATAAAGCGGAGGAAGTGAAAGCGCTCCAAGCATTGGCAGCCACTTTGAACGGAAAATCCGTATCCGTGAAAATCAAGGTGAGCGAAAACGGCAAGGTATTCGGGAGCGTTACGACACTCCACGTTTCGGAAGCTCTTTCCAAGCTCGGTTTCGACATCGACAAGAAAAAGATCAAGATGGACAGCGTAAAAAATTTGGGTTCTTACCCTGCGGAAATTCGTTTAATGGAA
>CAZRAS010000007.1:0-11409 GCA_964598045.1 uncultured Clostridia bacterium
CTTTCATGTTCCCCGTCAGTTTCAGCACGGCGAGGTATTCGGTGATGCGTTCCTTGATTTTTTCCAATCCGTAATGGTCGGCATTCAAAACGGCAACGCAATCCTCTAAGTGTTCGGTGTCCACCGTCTCTTCCGTCCAAGGCAATGCGATCACTTGGTCGAGGTAATTTGCGATGACGGTGTACTCGGGCGCGGAACCGGGCATTTTGCTCATGCGATGAATCTCTTTGAGACATTTTTCTTCGAGTGTGGCGGGCAGGTGTTTGTTGAGTATCTTTTCTCGGTATATATCCTCTTCCTTTTCATCGTCGCCAAGCTCGGTGTGGATGGCTTTGATCTGCTCGCGCAAGAAGTATTCCTTTTGATTTTTGTCAATATTTTGGCGAACGGCGCTTGCGATTTTTTTCTCGATTTTGGAGATTTCAAGCTCGTCGTTCAAACATTGTTCGAATCGTTTGAGCCTGTCCACGATGTGCGTTTCTTCCAAAAGGAGCTGTTTTACGTCGATGCGGACGCGCATGGACGAGAGTGCTACGTCAACGTATTCGTCTGCGTCTTCGAGCTTGTCGAGCCGTGCGATCGTATCTTTGGGGATTTTTCCGTCCGAGGCGAGCACGTCTTTCACCAACGCTTTCGCCGTGCGGAAGTACGCTTCCTCCAATACCTCGTCTCCGTGGTGAACGGGGAGTTCATCTGCGACGCCGTAGATGCAACCGTCGCTTTCGCTCAAAGAAAGCGCGCGCGCCTTCGCTCTATAAAGTCCTTCGCAAAGCACGCGAATGACGCCGCCCGAAAGCTGAGCGACTTGTTTGATTTTTGCCACGCACCCGACGGTGTAAAGATCGGAAGGTTCTACGTTATCTTTTTCCGTTTGCTTTTGCGTGAGAATGAACACCAAACGATCGTCGTTGTTGGACGCGCGTTCGATGGCTTTGAGGGTCATTTTCCGCCCTACTTCAAAGGAAATGGAAGTGTGCGGAAACGCCACCTTGCCCCGAAGAGGCACGATGGGAAGTAAATTTGTATTCAAAATTTTTTCTTTCTTGTTTTCCATATGAATAATATGTACCCGTTTTTTATTGAAATCAAACGGTTTTCTCGGGTTTTCAAGTCTTTGAATTTGATTATGCTTATAAAGGTAAATTTAATTCAGTGTGCGAAGTGATCTTATTCTTTTATAGTATACCATGATTTGCGTGTAAATGTAAAGCGTTTTTTTGAGGATGATTTCGGATATCGGTGCGGTTGAGGGCTCTTCGATTACCGGCGAGGAATAAAAAACGGGCGTGCAAAACAGCACGCCGTAGAAATTATGTTATATTTCATCTTATACATGGTATGGGCATTTCGTGTAAGCTTTGCGCTTTTTCGGGTAAAGTAAACTCCCCTTCGCGTTCTCCGCGAACGCTGAAATATTCTTCTTTATACGTTCTGTGGGGCACAAAGTATATATTTTTATCCTTCCAACGCTCGCGCGCTTCGATGGCGAAAAGTTGCTCGGAAACAATTTTTCTCATGATGTGATCGTTCAGCTCGACCACGGCGGTGGTAAAACCGTTGTAAAAACAATCGAGCAGGGCGTTACGAATTTTGGTGACGACGAAGATGTCTTCACGCACGTAGCCGATTCCGCTACAGCAAGAACAGGGTTTGACAAGGTAGGAAAGCACGTTGTTGCCCAGACGTTTGCGTGTGAATTGCGTGAGGCAAAGCTCGCTCATGGGAAGAACGTTGCACTTTGCGCGATCGAGCGCCAACGCGTTTCGAAGGGTTTCCGTGACGGCTGTTTTGTGGGCGTCGTCTGCCATATCGATAAAGTCTACGACGACAATGCCGCCGATGTTGCGAAGACGAACTTGTCGCGCGATTTCTTTCGCTGCAACGAGGTTCATTTGAAAAGCGGTGTCTTCGAGGTTTTCGCTACCGATAAAACTCCCCGTGTTGACGTCTACCACCGTCATGGCTTCGGTGGGTTCGATGACGAGATATCCGCCGTTTTCCAAGGGCACGGTCGGACGTACCGTTTCGTGGACGAGCGGCGTGATTCCATATTCCTGCAACATGGATCTATCACCCATGTATTTGATGAGCTTGCTTTCGGGGATATCGCCGCGCAGTCGAATGAGCTGTAAAAGTCGCTGATAGAGCACTTCGTCTCCCACGTGAATGGCGTGCAATGCACCGTCGAAACAGTCGCGAATGACGCGTGCCGGTAGGTCTTCCGTTTCGTATAAAAGAGAGCCGACCAAGGCGGTTTCTGCCTTTTCAAGGATGGTCGCGTTGAGTTTTTTCAGATAGTCCGTTTCCGTTTTGAGCTGTATTTCGGTGGCGTAAGGAGCTTGTGTTCGGACGATGAATCCCTCCTCTGCTCGTGTTTGCATGGATCCGGCAACAGTCAAAAGCTTTTCTCGTTCCGCCTCATCGGTGATTTTTCGAGAAATCCCGAGGAACGGGGTATCGGGCAAATAGATGATTCGCTTACCGACGAAGGAAAGATGGGTGGTCACCTTTGCACCTTTGTTTCCGCGGGCAGGTTTGGTGATTTGGACGATGATCTCGTCGCCTTCTTTCAGACTGTGAATTTTATCCTTCGTTTCCGACATGACGCCGTCGTACTTGGAATAATCGGTGTACGTTTCGTCCATGGAAAGATAGCAGTTTCTGGATAATCCGCAATTGATGAACGCTGCGTTCATGCCGGAAAGCACGTTGACGACCTTCCCTTTGTAGATGTTTCCCACGCATGCGGTGCGCGGTTCGTTTTCGCAAGAAAATTCAGTTAAACGCCCGTTTTCCAAAAGTGCGGCGAACTGCTGTCCGCAATATCTGTCCAAAAACCATTCTTTCTTTGTCGTTTCGATCATGCTGCATCCAACCTGTTTGTGTACGTCTGGAAAAGACGCCGAATATTATTATAACATAAAAGACGGTGTTTCGCAAGGATTTTCCTTTAATCATTGCAAAGAAAGAGACTGTTTTTTGTCTTTTTGATAAGATTTACACAATTTTCCGAGTGTATCGTATGGGGATTCGGACTGTAAAAAGAGTTCGGAGAGTTCGTTTTGTGAAAGGTCGTAAAGGCGTTGTTCCCTCTCGTTGTAGATTTCGAGTTGCAGATAACTTCCGCGTGTTAAAAAACGCAACGCCTTTTTGACGGTGCAACTTTCGAGTACGGCAACTCGACGGATTTCCACTCCCTTTTCCAAAGAATTTCGATAGGAAAAGTCTATTTTTCCGTAGACGGCTTGTTTATCGCGGTTGCCGAATGCGCCGACAATGAGAAAGACGCCGAACGAAAGCAGGGAAAAATTCCACGTTCCGTTGATGCATAGTAAGACGAAGAGTGTGAGGAACGTGGCAGCGAAAAGGAGGGTGAGCGTGCGACAGATTTTCTCGGCTCGTTTTTCCGCTTTTCCCTCTTCCGGACAGTTTTTAAGAAAGCTTTCCGTGAGTGCGCATTTTAAAATTCTGCCGCCGTCGAGGGGGTACGCAGGGAGAAGGTTGACGACGGCGACGGTAAGAGAAGAGTAACATGCAACGTCGGTGAAGGGATAGGCAGCGGGAATTGTCCACCATAGCGCAACGAAAAATACGGCGGTGATAAGGTTACACAGCGGTCCGCAAACGGCAACGAAGATTTCGTCCTTGAAGCTGATTCCGCTCAAATCGCCGTCGATAACAGCACCGTACGGCATAAGTACGATTTTATGCAGACGATATCCGAGCGACGCGCTGGCGAATGCATGTGCGCATTCGTGTTGAACGGCAACGAGTGTGCTTAACAGAAAGAGAAAGAGCTCGCCTGAGCAGGCGTACCAAATTCCCGTGAGTAGGAATAGGGGGTGAAGATGAAATAGGCTTTTTTTAGGCTCTTTTGTGGAACGTGCGCGGCAGCCTGACGGCTGCCGCGCTGAAGAATGGTTGTTAGACATAAGCTGTGCTTATTACTCCTCTGTATTTTTCAACCATGCGAGACAATTTTCTTCCGTGAGACAGAAACAATTAAGCAAAGCGCCCGAGCTGTACATCGTAACCTGTACTTCGGTTTTTCCGTCCGTATATCCGACGGGAACGTTTGCTTTTACTTCGTCGCCTACGGCGTAATAGACGTGGTTTAAGCCGTAGATAACGCCGGTGAAGGAATCGGAATATTTGATCTTAATCGTGTAGACGCCCTCTTTGGATTGACTGACTTCCGCTATCGTTCCGTTTGCGCAAGGATATACGCAACAATCGTCTTGGAAGGACAAAATGCCGGCTGTGGAAAGGGAGAGCTCTGCATCCGAAAGAATGCTGACGACGGGAGACAAGTTAAAATCTTCATACGTTCGATTGTCGGTTTGTGTAATTGCGGGCGCGTCTGCGATGGCACGGAAAAAAGTATTGATGGCGCTTTGCGGCATGAATACGTTGGTTAAAAAGATGGCGCCGCATAATGCACAGGCGGCGATAAATTCTGCGTTGAGAGTTTTTTCGAGTATCTTTTCAAGGTGGATTTTGTCCTTGAACGCATACATACCCCCTCCGTTTTTGTCGTTTAACGAATAATCTTGCGGGTAGAGCCGGGAGGAAAATCCGTTTTCCGATTTCTCGGTTGAGAATAAACGCACGGTGTCGATACGCTCGGGGATGGGGTCGAAGTCCAGTCTGCCCTCGCTGTTTACGCTTTCGGCGAAAAGATCGGGTTCCACTTGCAAAGGTTGTTTTGAAAATTCTTGCGTTGATTCTTCTTCGTGTAAGCGTTCGTTGACTTGCTCGATGACGGACTCTTTTAAGGGGGTATCGTGGGTGTTTGCGCTTTTTTGATCGGTTGTCTCTGTTCGTTTTTTACGTCGATTGCCTTTTCGTACGACGTTGATTGTCGAGATGGGAATTTCCAACATTTCAGCGTATTCGATTTCTTCGTTCATACATAATCTCCTTATTGCCTTGGTTATTGTATTCTATGCGGAAGGAGACGGAAATAGAACAAAAAAGTAAGTTTTGCCCCTTACAAGAGACAAAACTTATCTTCGATTTATGCATAATATTATAGTGTAACCATAAGCAATACTTATTCTTTGTGACAATAATCGTAATACCAGCAACGGTAGGGGTGTTCGCAATGTTTGGAGGGGGAAATTTCGGGCATACAGGCGTCTTTTCGTTTTAATTTTCCGTATTCGAAGATGCGTTCGGAGGCGATTTTATCTGCTTTGAGCGCGCCTTTGGAGACGGTTACGATGCGGTAACGAAAGTCGGCGTGTGTGAGAAATTCTTCTTTTTCAAAAGGTTCTTCCGAGCGCGGATAATTTTGTGGCGGTTCGTCTCCGCGTAAAATCAGGTTGCATGAGGTCACGTTTACGCCGCATTTACGCAGGAGGAAATGCTGAAAGCCTAGGTCATTGACGAATTCCTTCCTTGCGGAGTAGGAATTTTTAACCTCGTACAGGGCGTATCCTTTTTCCTCTTTTTTGAGAATATCGGCGGCGCAAAAGTTTCCGTACCACGTGAAAGCGCCTTCGCAGATGACAGGGGTATTTGATTCGAGCAGCATTTTCGTTTTCTCGATCATTGCAGCGTAGTTTAATCGTCCGTCCTCGCGGAAGGTCGTCGTTTCCACGAACTCTCCGAAAATGCCCATGGCGACGTCTCCGAATTCGTTGCCTGCGTCGAGTTTTGCTTGTACTTCCGGCGGAATGATTTTATATTGCGGCGCGTGCGCGTCTAACCACAACATTTTTTCGCATTGCAACGCACGAATAAAATCTGTTTTGGAAACGGGCATAAATTCTCCTTTTTTGCTGAATGCGCTCTTGTTAACGACTATACCGATCGAGTTGAGGACACGTGTCTTTTTTTTCGTATTTTAATATATTATAACATGAAAAAGCGTGCGTGTCAAGTGTGAAAATGAAAAAGCGGGATAAGCGTGAAAAAAAGGCGGCCTTTGCCGCCTTGAGGTTTGTAAATAAACGTTAGCAGTCCATGTGCGCGGCGAGAGGCATTTTGCTCTGCACGGAATATAAATCGAATTCGCTGTCGATGTCAAATTCTTCCCCCGTCTCAAAAGCCGCCAGTTTGGAAACGGACACTTCATATGCGGTCATTGTTTTCGTTTCGTTGTCTGAAATCTTTTTTTGATATTCACGGCTTTGAATTCTGCCCGAAATCGCAATGCGATCCCCTACGTTTAAATTCTTAACGAATCGAGCGTTTCGGCCCCAAGCGATGCAGGGAATGTAATCGGATTTGTTGTAAGCGCGGTTGACTGCGATGAGTACGTCGGCGATTTCACGATTAAACGGGGTGGTACGGTAGATGGGTGGCTTGCAGATGTAGCCGCTGAGTAAAATGCTGTTGGGGTTTCGGTCGGGCAGTTCGTTGATAAGTTCGCGGATGAATACGGTGAGCATTAGACGAGACTTTCCGTTTTCGATTTTGTTGTAACTGCGGAATTGGCCGAGCGCGCAGATGGATTTTCCTTTGGCGAGCATTCCGTCGTGAATGAGCCGCTCGGAGAGGGTGACGGGGAGAATATCTGCTTGCCCGGAAAGTCGCATGACGCTTACATAAAATTCGTAAAATCCTTCTCCGAATACTTCGTGGGAAAAGGTTGCGTCGCTGACGATTTCCCCTGAAATGAAGACCTTGTTGTTCTTTTCTGAAATGTAATTCATAGTATTTTTATACCTCCAAAAGTAATTCAATTGATAAAATGGTCATACCATGTAAGTGTTGAATATATATGTTTAATAGTTTACGTGTTTTGCCATTGTCTGCCGTTTTGATCGATGGTGTAATTGTTTTTATAGATGAGTTCCCCGATCGGTACGAATTCGTATCCTCGATTTTTTAACGTGGAAAAGATAAGGGGGAGTGCTTCTGCCGTGTGCAGACCGTTGTTGTGGCAAAGAATGATGGAGCCGGGTTTTACGCCGTTGATCACGCGCATGGCAATCTCCATGGCAGAAAGATTTTTCCAGTCGAGAGAATCGACGTCCCATTGAACGGGGTAAATTTTCATGTCCAGACAGGTGTCGATTACCTCGTTGTCATAATCCCCGTAAGGGGGACGAAAGAGTGTAACTTTTTGTCCCGTGACCTTTTCAATGGCTTTAGAAGAGGTGGTAAGTTCGTCACGAATTTCCCCTGCCGATTGTTTGCTCATATACGAATGGGTGCGGCTGTGTGTGCCCAGTTCGTGCCCTGCTTCAACGATTTTCTTGGCGTACTCCGGGTATTTTTCCACCCAAAATTGTACGGCGAAAAAGGTGCATTTGACGTCGTTTTTTGCCATGGCGTCCAGTAGAGTATCGGTGTGGTCCACGCCCCATGCGCAATCGAAGCTGATGGCGATCTTTTTCTCTTCCGTCTCCACCGAATAGATGGGTAGAGAACGACTTGAACTTGTACTTACCCCCGTCGTTGCTTGATTTTTAAGCCCTTCTTTCACGCTGAGCGCCGTTGCGGAAAGCGCGACGAAAATTGCCGTGCAAAGAAGTGCGATCGTTGCGAGGAGTGCAGGGGAAAGCTTTTTTGAATTCATGTGCATGGGGTACCTCTATCATAGCAAAGCGTTGAGCGAAAAATTTCACGAAAAAAGCCGAAGAAGAACTGCTTTTGTAAAAACACTCTTTCGTGAAAGAATGAGGCGGCAATAAGAATTTATATCGAGTCTTCTCGGGATGAGCTTACTCGGGAAATTTGCCGTATCTTACTCTATTCCCCGTGCTTTTCGAATATGACGAAAAATAAAAAATCTGTTGGAAACAGTTTACTTTTTCGATTAAATCATGTATAATACTCCATATAGATACTATACAGGCGAGCGAGGTGTTCCATGCGAATTTGGGCAAAATTGATTACGGACGGAAAAATGCAGAAACAATATGTATACGAGCTTCGAGAAAAACTCACCTATTCGCACTTTTTCGATTATCTGACGGAGATTTGCCAGGAACTCGACGTGCCGACTCCCGTGTTGACTAAGACGCACGTGTTTAATTTTGCGAAGTTTAATCGCGTGAAATTTTTGCCTCGCGATTTCGTCGAAACTTTAGGTTATGACCAACTGTTTATCGAAAATATATTCTAAAGAAAGGAGTTTATTATGACCGGACTGGAAAGGGATATTTTGAATGTTTTAACGGAAGACGCTCGTATTCCCGCGAAAAAAATCGCCGCAATGTTGTCCGTGGACGAAAAACAAGTGCAATCGTGTATTTCGGACATGGAACAGAGCGGATTGCTTGTTAAATATACGGCAATTCTCAACAGTGAAAAGGCGGATGAGGCACTTGTCGAGGCATTGATCGAGGTGAAGGTGACTCCAAAAAAGAAAGAAGGTTTTGACGGGATCGCAAAACAGATTGCTTCCTTCCCCGAGGTGAAGGCGGTGTATTTGATGAGCGGCGCGTACGATCTTGCCGTGTTTATCGAGGATAAGACATTGCAACAAGTTTCCCGTTTTGTCTCCGAGCGAATCTCAACCTTCGACGGCGTGCTCAGCACTGCGACTCATTTCATTTTGAAGAAGTATAAGATCGAGGGCACGTTAACGGAAAAGGAAGATGAGGATTATCGTTTGTCTATACAGGCATAACGATTCAACGCATACATGGTATGTCCGTTTTATTGTAACAGGTGTAAATAATGCGTGATTTTGTTAATCAAAAAACAAAAAATATACAACCGAGCGGTATTCGCAAATTTTTCGATATCGTATCGGTGACGGAAGGGGCGATCTCACTCGGTGTGGGCGAGCCTGATTTCGTTACGCCTTGGAAGGTGCGTTCGGCTGCGATCACTTCTTTGCAAAGAGGGTATACGCAGTACACGGGGAATCGCGGTATGCCTGCGTTGCTTTCCCTTATTTCCCGATATTTGGAGGAACGTTTTTCCCTCTCGTACGATCCGAAACACATCATTGTGACGGTGGGCGGAAGCGAGGCGATCGATCTTGCTTTGCGTGCTTGCGTGGAGAGTGGTGACGAGGTGCTTATCCCTGATCCCGCGTACGTGTCGTACTCCCCTCTCGTGTCTATGTCCGACGGGGTGCCCGTGCACGTGGAGTGTCTTGAAAAGGACAATTTCGTATTAAAACCCGAATATCTCGAAAGGGCAATCACGCCTAAGACGAAGGCTCTTATTTTGACCTATCCCAACAATCCGACGGGCGGAATTATGACGAGGACGGATTTGGAAGCGATTGCGAAAGTGATCGTCAAACACGATTTGCTGGTGATCAGTGACGAGATATACGCCGAGCTTACGTACGGGCAAAGGCACTCGTCGATCGTGCAGATTCCCGGCATGAAGGAACGCACGGTGTATGTGAGCGGTTTTTCCAAGGCGTTCGCCATGACCGGTTGGCGTATGGGGTACGTGTGTGCGCCGCCCGAGATTGACGAGGCGATGTTCAAGATTCATCAATACGGAATTATGTGTGCACCGACCATGTCGCAGTTTGCGGCGATCGAAGCGCTTAAAGACGGCTTTTCTGATGGCTTTTCAACGGTGGAAGAAATGTGCGAATCCTATGATAAACGCAGAAAGTTCGTGTTGTATTCCTTGAAGGAAATCGGACTTGATTGCTTTGAACCGCGCGGTGCTTTTTACGCTTTCCCCTCCGTTCGTTCGACGGGGCTTAGCGGTGAGGAATTTGCAAACGGGCTGCTTGCAAAGCAAAAGGTGGCGGTTGTGCCCGGGAATGCGTTCGGGCGGTTCGGGGAGCATAACGTCAGGCTCTCTTATGCAACGAGCATGAATGCGTTGTCGGAAGCCTTTGAAAGGATGTCGAAATTTTTGAAGCAAAACGGATAAATTGACGGAAATTCTTTTGAAAACTTATAAAAATCATTGACAAAGTCTAAAAAATAGGGTATAATAAAGACAATCAAATATGCTGCCGTGGCTTTCGGGAGACGAAAAGTCACGGTTGTATTTTTACGTTCCGCAAGCGAACGGTTTTTTTCGTGTGCTTTATTTGGGTAAAGCGGGCATAAAGGCGAGGGAATCGGAATATTATAAATCGCGGAACAGGAGGAATCAAATGGCTGAACAGCAGTTTATTATGACACAAAAGGGTTACGATGAGGCGGTAAAACGTTTGAAGTATTTGCAGACGGACAAGCGTCAGGAAATCGTGGACAGAATCACGGAAGCGAGAAGTCACGGTGACCTTTCCGAAAACGCGGAATATGATGCGGCTCGTAACGAACAGGCGGCAAACGAAGGCGAGATCGTAGAGCTTGATTACAAGATTAAAAACGCGGTGATTATCGAGGAAAACAGCGATACGTCCTACGTGCACGTCGGTTCCAAGGTTCGCGTTTACGACGAAGAACTCGACGAGGAAGAGGTGTACGAAATCACCGGTTCCACCGAAGCGAACGCAATGGAAAATAAAATTTCCAATGAGTCCCCTGTCGGCAAAGCGCTCCTCAAACACAAAGTCGGGGATGCGGTCCGCGTGCTTGCGCCCGACGGAGAATATAAGCTTTACGTGCGCGAAATTTTCTAAGATTTTATAAAAGAGTTACCCCATGTATTTGTTGAAGTGCATTTCGGGGCGAATAATTACGAGGTGACAGACAATGGCAGATAACAAGAACGTGAAGGCGCCTGTGGAGGTGTCCGAAGAAGAGCAACTGATCGAACAGGCGAGAATTCGTCGCGAGAAGCTCGCGAAACTCATTTCGGAAGGCAAAAATCCTTACGAACAGGTAAAATATCCCGTAGATGCGGATTCGGAAACGATTAAAAATAACTATGAAGAATACGAAGGCAAAACCGTTTGTTTGGCGGGACGTATGATGTCTCGTCGTATCATGGGTAAGGCGTCGTTCTCTCACATTTCCGATAAGAGCGGTTCTATCCAAATTTACGTAACTCGTCAGGATATCGGTGAAGAAAATTATATGTCCTATAAAAAGGACTACGATATCGGCGATATTTTCGGTATCAAAGGATTTGTATTCAAGACGCAGACAGGAGAAGTTTCCGTTCACGTAAACGAACTTGTTCTGCTTACGAAGTCCCTTCTTCCCCTTCCCGAAAAATATAACGGGTTGCAAGATAAGGACATGAAGTATCGTTTGCGCCACCTCGATTTGATTATGAATAAGGACGTGCGCGATACCTTCCGTATGCGTTCGAAGATTTTGAAGGAAATCAGAAGCTTCCTCGACAATCGCGGATATCTTGAAGTGGATACGCCCACCCTCTTGACGATGGAGATCGGTGCGGACGCTCGTCCTTTCAAAACGCATCACAATGCTCTCGATTTGGATATGTATATGCGCGTGGAGACCGAGCTTTGCTTGAAACGTCTCATCGTAGGCGGTTTGGACAGAGTATACGAAGTGGGACGTATTTTCCGTAACGAAGGGATGGACGCTTATCATAACCCCGAATTTACCACCATCG
>CAZRAS010000008.1:0-11070 GCA_964598045.1 uncultured Clostridia bacterium
TAGTCTTGACACCTTTTATTCATTGTATCAAGACTAGTCATTTTTAATGTGTTTATAGTCTTGACACCAATTATTCATTGTATCAAGACTAATCTTTTTTAATGGAGCAGGTGACGAGAGTCGAACTCGCCGGGAACAGCTTGGGAAGCTGTCGCCATACCGCTAGGCGACACCTGCATTTTAAACGTCAACCGAAGTCAACGTCTTTATTATAGCCGTTTTTTTAGCAAATGTCAACGCTTTTTTCCGTCTTTTGAGAAATTTCTTTACAACTTGCGCAAGTGCCGAAAAATTCCACGCTGTAGCCGCAAACTTCAAAACCGTGCAGCCCCGTCGCGCAAATTCCTTGCAATTGCGTTTGCTCTACCTCCACATCCGCAACCTTGCCGCACTTCGTACAATGTGCATGATAATGTGGCACCACGTTATAATCGTACCGCACCTCATCTCTTGCAACCTTTAATTCCAAAGCCTTTCCGCTTGTCACGAATCCCCCCAAAACTCGAAACACTGTTGCACGTGAAACAGTAGGATAATGTTCGTGTACGTAATTATACACTTCCGTCGCAGTCGGATGATCGAGCACCGTCAATACGTCGTAAATAATCTGTTTTTGTTTGGTCTGCCTTTCCTGCATACCCACCTCACCTTATTGGGATTTAATACTATTTATAGTATAACATACAAATTTATTTTCGTCAAGGATTTTTAAATCAAAAAAATAAAAAATCAAAGAGCGGAATAAAAGTGTAAAAAGAAATACTTTATAGATAGGGGCAACAGATCGTTAAAACAGCACTCGACGGAGAGCAAAAACAAAGAAGGCATTCTATAGAGAATAAAGTAGGCGCCGCCAAATGTTGGCGGCGCACAAATTTACGTCAACGAAGATTCATGGTATTGATGATGGCAATTTCCTCTCCTGTGTTTGCATCGAGATAGACAAAATATGTGTTATCTTCATACGCACAGAGAAATTCGTACGCAACACGTTCCCCTCTCGCCGTGTTGACTACGGCAAGCGTCGCCGACTGTACATCAAGCTTTTTATCGAGCTTTTCATAGGCTGCTTCCATCGTGATTTTTGTATTCACCTCACCTCTGCCCCTATGATTTCTTAAATATCTACTCGAATCGAAACCGCAGACAAGTCCACGCGTTCTGCAAATTTTGATACGAATCGAATCGGGATAATACACCACATCCTCGTCCACGTATACAAAGTTGAAATCGGAAGTGGAGCCGCTTTGACTTACGCGAGACACACGCAAATTTTCATAACCAAGCCCGGACAAAAATTCTTCTGCGATTCGTTCCGCATTGTCAAGATCAAAATTCTCCGCATTCCCCTCTTCATAGTAGTCGAAGGAAATGAGCGCGCCCGTGTTGCGATCGATCTCCGCAAATAACAGCGTTCCGTTATCGTCGTATCCCTGCACGTTGTAAGCAGTATAACGAGGAGTGGTCGTCTCGCCGACACATTCAAATCTTTCAATGTGATACTTCTCGAAATACGTTTGGCAAAGTTCTTCCGCGCGTGCGGCATTAATGGAAGAAACTACTTCATTTTCTTCCGTTCGAGGCCGTGGTCTCATACCTGCCCCTTCCATCTTACCTTCCAACGCAGCACGATTCTCCTCCAAAGTAATTTCTTCCAGTTTTCCGAGTGTCTCATCGACAAGCCCCTCGCCCTTCTTGATATACTCCGTGATATCTTCCCCTTTACAGCATTCAACCATGGAATCCAACTCTTTACGAATGATATGATTGGTCTGATAGAACCGTTCAATCGTCGCCTTATCTTGATCGGACAACTTGTCGCCGCTGCGAATTTTGGAAAGCATTCGTTCACTCTCCATTGCGATACGATTGATAAATTCGGTGACGTTACGATCTTTTTCCAAGCGGACGGGCATTTTGCCTAAATCCGCCTCGGCAAGTCGCGCTTGCACCAAAAGGTCGGTGAGGATACGGCTCTGCTGGGTTGCGGAATCGGAAATACGAAGTCTGTCCAAATCGTCGTCTACGTATTCCATAATCCCCGTCAACTCATACATGGTACTCATCTGCGTCCCCGTGACGCCGTTTTTAATCTCATACATTTCGATACCGCCGACCGTCACTGTCGTCGCCAACGCAAGAGAAGTGACCCCGAGCGCGATCACTGCCGCAATCCAACCGCCATACCCTTTTTCGCGAGCGTTGCGCGGCTGTTTCCCGTCGCCCTTGCCTTTGTTTTGCTTTTGAGCCTTTTTGCGTGCTTTTTCCTGATGTTTGTTAGCTTTGGCGCGAGCGCGTTCTTTTACTTTTTCTTCCTTTTTCGCCGCACGTTTTTCCGCAAGTTTCTTTCGTTCGGCAGCATGCTTTTCCGCTTTGGCTTTTCTTTCCGCTAATCGTTTTTCGATTTTCGCATTTTCTTCGGCGACGTATTTTTTATACTCGGCAAGCTTTTCCTGCCACTTTTTGCCATGCGTCTGCTTTTTCTTTTCCTTTTTTGCTTTCTTTTCCAAAGCACGCTCCACGCGCGTCTGCGCAGCACGACTTTCTTTATCGGCAGGACTTTCTTCTCTTTCTACCTTGACGCTTTTGACGGAATTCCCCATCGCAGCATCCCCTTTCGCCGTATCGTCCTCGTGCGTCTTTTTAACTTTCTTTTCCACAGTCTCAACTTTTTCCGCCCCGGAGGAAACGTTCGTTGCGACTTCCACTTCTTTCTTTTTCATACTTTTCTCCCCCTACATAAAATTTCGTGTTACACCGCGAATACGTGTTTTCCGATAACCGTTACGGTACGACGGTCAAAAATCCACGAGCTGGTTGCAATGGCAGGATTATAATAATAGAGCGCACCGCCCGACGGATCCCAGCCGTTAATGGCGTCTTTTGCCGCTTTCATCGCCGTCTCGTTCGGCTCCAAATTAATTTGTCCGTCGTCCACGGCGGTAAAAGCTCCCTTTTGATAGATAACCCCCGAAACGGTGTTGGGAAACGCTTTATCCCGAACACGATTCATGATCACCGCACCGATTGCCACCTGCCCCGTATACGGTTCGCCACGCCCCTCGGCGTGAATGGTTTTCGCAAGCAAATAGACATCCGAGCTTGAATAGCCGCCTACGCTTTCGGCGTTCTGTGATTGCCCTGCAAGCACCTCGTAAGAACTGTTCATACCGAGAGCCTTATAGGTAGATTTTCCCACGACGCCGTCAGGGGTGAGCCCGTTCTTTTTTTGAAACGCTATCACCGCATTCTTCGTACCGACGCCGAAAACACCGTCCACGCTTCCCGAATAATATCCCCAACGATTCAACCGTCGCTGTACCTCTTTTACCTCGCCGCCACGACTGCCTTGTTTGAGAACTGCCGCCGTCACAACGACCTCTTCCTCACATTCAACGCATACATGGGTGGGACAAAAGTTCGTTGCCGCAATAGCAGAACCACCGACCGTCACACATGCGAGCAATACGAATATGGATTTTTTTATTGATTGTTTCATATCCTTTTCCTCCTATGTATACGCAAAATTTTATTCCTCATGCGCTCTTTTCCAGTCCTCGATAATCTCCAAAATCCTGCTTCGATAAATGATATCGGAATCCGTAGCCGCAAAGCACAACGGCGGATACACCACACACCACCAGTTATCCCCTTCTCCCCGTCCAAGTTCCAAAATCAAGGCGGTGTACACACCGGCAGGCAGGGTATATTCCCCGTATACTCGCGTGGGAAATTCCTCTTTTTTCAAAGTAGCTTTTGCCGAATAGGAAAACCCTTCCGCACACAGCACTTGCGTTGCCACTTCGGCGATCTTTTCCAAATTCGCCTCTATTCCTTCCGTCGCTTGTTTTTTCGTCCGATAACTTGCCACCAAAGGCGTAAGATATTCCACCACTCGATCCCGCACTTTATATTTCACCGCCTGTGCCGCGTTTTCGTTAGAATCCGCACGAACGTGAATTCGTAAATATTCCTCGTTATCGGCAACGGATTGTTCTGTAAACAAAGACATAGCACCGTCCTTTTCAAAATTTCCGCACAGTCCCAACGCCGTTACACTTATTATGATTGACAATAAAAAAATTATGCAAATGTTTTTCATAAAAAATAACCTCCATGTTTTCACACAGAGGTTATTGACAAAATTTTATGATTTTATACACGTTGTTTCCCGTTTTCCACGAGCTTATTTCACGTCGCTCCATTTATGATTATGAAGCTCCCCTTCCTCGAGAAGGCCGTCGTACTCCGTTTGGCGGAGTGCCTCATACAACGCAACGGCAACGGAATTGCTTAAATTGAGAGATCTGGCTTCGGAAAACATGGGAATACGCAAACAAGTTTCCTCGTTTTGCATCAACAGTTCCTCGGGCAACCCCTTCGTTTCCTTCCCGAACACGAGAAAATCCCCGTCACGGAATTGCACGTCACTGTGACGATGACGCCCCTTGGTCGTAAAATAGAAAAATCGGCTATCGGGATATTTTGCTTTCAGTTCTTCGAAACTGTCATAATAGGAGATGTCTACGAGGTGCCAATAATCCAGCCCCGCGCGCTTTAAGTATTTATCCGTGACTTCGAACCCGAGCGGACGAATCATGTGTAAATGCGTTCCCGTTGCCGCGCAAGTGCGCGCGATGTTGCCTGCATTTTGCGGAATTTCCGGCTCTACCAATACGATATGAAACATTATTTTTCTCCTTTTAGGTTGCTACCATGTCTTCATTGAACGATCTTTGTCCTTCGCACAACTTATATTTTTCTATATTATTGTATAAGAAACGCGTAACTTTTGCAACCGTTTTACCATACTTTAACAATAAAATTTTAAGAATAAATCGAAAAAAGACGGGCATACTGCATACAGAAGGCAACAGACCTTACAAGGAGATAGGAGTATGCAATTTGAAAATACGGAAACTTTTAAAAATCTCGCGCGCAGCTTCGCCGGCGAATGTCAGGCAGGTATGCGTTATCAAATGGTGGCAAAGCTCGCCATGAAAGAGAATATGAAAACGCTGGCAGACGCGGTACGTACCCTCGCCAAAAACGAAACGTACCATGCAACTCAGTTTTTCAACAAAATTATCGAAAAGGCAGGAAGCCGAGAGGATATCCGCTTTGAAGCGGGTTATCCGTTCCACATGGGCACATTGGCGGAAAGTTTACGATTTGCCGCCGCAGACGAGAGAAGCGAAGCGGAAAGCATCTATCCCGAGTATGCTCGAATTGCGGAAAAGGAAGGATTTGAAGATATCGCGAAGCTGTACAAACTCGTGGCATCCGTCGAAAGCCATCACGAAAACATTTTCAAATATTTAACCGATAGCGTCCAGAACGGCACCCTTTACAAGAGCGAACAGCCCACCTTGTGGATTTGCAGCGAGTGCGGTTATATGCACGTAGGCACGGAAGCATGGAAGGTATGTCCCCTCTGCAAGGCAGGACAGGGCTACGTCGATTTGCACCTCCCTTACGAAGGAATTCGCGAGTAACTTTTTACACAGGGGAAATTTCGCATCGACTATGAACGCAACATCCCCTTAGGTCTTTCGCTTTTCAAAAAAGGAGATAACGATGAAAAACAATCAAAACAACAAAAAGAATCACAAGAACAAAGATTGCGGCAATAAAAATTGCGGCGATAAAAACGGCGATAAGAACTGTAACAATCACAGCTACTCGCACGATTGCGACCGATAATGTCACCCAAAAAGAAAACTCAACAAACACCTGCCCCCACTAAACGAGCTTTAGAGCTGACTTTTCAGCCCTCCGATACGGACGTTAACGGGAGCTACACGGGGAAACCGAAAAATAAAAAAGACGTCCCTGTACAGGACGCAGACGACTTATAAAAAGCATAACAAGAAAGCATATCGATTCATGCAAAACACACGCCGTAAAGCCCCTTCTTGCCGTCAAAAACCGCCTTGTGCAACACACAAGGCGGTTTTCTTATCCCTTAGAAATCGTCCTCTCTACGCTTCTTCTTTTTGCCAGATTTCGGCGTGGGCGCGTCATCGTCGTCGAACGAATCAAGATCGTCATCGTCGTCTTCGTCGTCATCGTCATCCAAATCGTAGTAATCGTCGGCAGAAACAAATTCAAAGTCGTCCGTTTCTTCCTCCAATTCCTCTTCCTCCTCTTCTTCCGGCTCGTCGTCTTCGAATTCGGATTCGGGAATACCGAGGTCAAGGTCTTCCTCTTCATCGTCGAGGTAGCTTCTCCAAGAGGCGTCTTCTTTATCTTCGTCCTCCGTTTCTTCCTCTTCGTAGGTGCTCTTCTTCTTACACTCTTCGCACATCTTCTCGCCAAAGTCCATGTAGTTCTCTCCGCAAACGGGGCAGAGTTCCATTTCTTCCGCGTTCTCCTCCGAGTCGAATCCGTCGGCAAACGTTTTCTCGCCGCTCATCTCTTTAAGACAAACGTTGCAATATTCCTGTTCGTCCGCATCGATAAAATTCAACTCGCATCTGGGGCAAATAATATATCTCGCCATTTTTCAATTCCTCTTTTTCGGCAGGGCAATCCCCTCACCATGATTTTGCTATATTATATTAAGAATTATAAGTTTTGTAAACTGTTTTTTACCCGATTTCAAAACTTTTTTTACTTTTTTATTATTTTTTTACAAAGAAAAGCCGTTTCCCGATCGGAAACGGCTTTTTCATCCTCTTTTATTCAGGTTTCACGTCGGAAGCCTCATTGGAAACTTCCTCGGATTCATCGCTGTAAACGTCGATGGTCTTATCGTCGGTCACGTCGATATGTTTACGTTCGTGTGCATTGACGATTGCATCTCTTCTTGCCTGTTCTTTCTTCTTTCTCGATACGAGAACGAGCGGAACGGTAACGCCTGCCGCAACGACGAGCGTTGCACCTACAACGATAAGGGTGATTGCCCACCATGCAAGCCCTTCATCCTCGTCCTCTTCGGAAGGATAAGGAAGGTAGGACTGCAACGCTTCCAACATTGCTTCCCCGTCGTCTTCGCTCACCTCGCCGATCAAATGAATCAATTCACTTTCAAGCACGTATTCGCAATTGTCGCGATCCGAGTTAAGAAGAACGTCCAAAACGTCTTCTTCGAAGGTGGATTTTTCGCCTTCCGACGCCGTAAGCCAAGTAACTTTCTTGTCGTTTACTTCTTCATACTGATCCGCCGCATCTTTCAAATCCAAGAAGAATTGTTGCTGATCGTCATAGCTACCGTCTGCATTCAACTTCACGGTGCGATAGAGATATTTTGCCGCGTTTCCTACGTCCACACTCAAATCGTTCTCGATATAATCCATCGTTGCGTTATATTTATCGTTTCTCGTTTCAATTTCGTCGATGGATGTGCAAAGATCGGTCACATAAATATAATTATAAGAAATCGAACCGACGGACTGCGCATTTGCATAGAGCAACATGTTATCTATGATTTCGGGCATATACCAAGAAGATGCAAAATCGACGTAATCATAGGTGACAGGTCTGTATTCCTTATTTTCATCTTTCACGTTCAAAAGTTCGTGATAGTTGTCTGCTTCGCCGTTATACTTAATTCTCGAAAGAAGGTAACCGCTCGAAGTCGTGCCGGACGCATAGTAGTACAAGTAATCCCCTTCCGTCTTCCAAAGGGTGACGCTCGATGCCTCGCAAAGTTTGATATCTTCCGCAACGGAACCGTCTTCTGCTGCCGTAGCGCGATAGATATTGGAATCTGCCGTATAGATATATTCATGCTTGCCATCTTTGATACTCATCAACGCGCTCGAAGAAGCTTTCGTCGTATCGAATGCGACGATGTCCGCATTCTTGTTCGCATTCACTTCTTTTGCGACCGTCGTCGTATCCGCATCGGGATTGTAATAATAAAGTTTAGAACTGTCCCCTCTCGTATAATAAACGCCGCCGTTGTCGTAACGGGTGATCGTGTATTTATATCCCTGCAATTCGTCGTTGGCGTCTTTTTGATCATTGATATTATTGTAGGGAAGTTTTTCGTCAGGACCATGCACGTCACACATAGAACCGACGCCGTCGACGACAAGCGTACCGAGGTTTACGTACGGATAGGTGGAATAGTCGTTGAAATCGTAGGTAGCTTCGTAGTCGGTGTTGTTCTCTTTCGCCGTCTTCTTCGCTTCCTCATTGACCTTTTTCATATACGATTCATCGAAATCATACGTTCTGCCGTTCGTGACCGTATACGAAGCATTCTTCGCATCAACCATTGCGGTTGCATCCGCTTTTACAGAGTAGATTTGGTTATAACTTGCCGTAACCTTTCTGTCGCTGTCGATATCGTTGCTGACGCTCATCGTGTAGTACACGGTGGGATCAACGGGATCTTTCTCGTTGTAATAGAAGGTACCCGCGCCTTTCACTAGCACCGTCGTTTCCTTCGTCTGCGTGTTAAAGGACTTCAACGCACTGTCTTCTTCATAGAGACAGTACACAACGTCGTTTACTTCCACAAAACGGAAGTTGGAAGAGTTGGAGGAAAGACGGAAATAGTAGCCGTTCATCGTCTCCGTACCGTCAAGCTTCGCTCTCTTGAAGTCAATCCAAGAATTTTCCACCTCACCGTGAATATTCTTATCCGTGGTAGGAGTTGCGTAATATACGTAATCGCCGAAAATATAAATACCCGTTTCAAAATTTTGCGAACCGATGAGGGTGGGCACGACGACTTTCGCACTGTCATATTTGCCTTCCTGAAGATCCGTCTTCTTGATGCACATCAACGAACCTTTCACAACGTCCCCGAATTTGTTGTCCGCCGTGTATTCTTCGCTTCCGTTGATAAAGTACACGAAGTCCCCCTTTTCTACGGCAAAGCCGCCGTTGGAAGAAACGACGTCGCCCGTTGCCGGCGCGTCAACCTTTTCCTTCAACTTGTTGTCGCCGCAAGCAGTCACCGCAAACGTCGAAGCGAGAATCGTAGCCGCAGCTACGATGCTGAGTAATTTTTTGGTCTGATTTCTCATAGTTAGATCTTATCTCCTTAGCAACCGAGAATTTGAGGAATTTTTCACGGTCGCTTGAAACGAATTTCTCCGTTTCTTCATTTTATTGTTTTAGAGCGATAATATACCGCATACTCTATTATAACTTAAATCGTCGATTAAATCAAATAAAAACGCTTGCCTTTTCTCAATTTTCTATGTTTTTTTATAAATTTTTGGAGGTTTTTTCATGGAACCGTTCGGACTGTTTCAATTTTTGCAAAATTTACTCACCCCTTCCGCCCCGACCGAAGAAAACGTCACACCCGCCGACTCGACCGCGTCGTCGTCGCAAAAGCGCGACGAACGCGAAGCCGCTTCCTCCGTCACGCGAAACGCGGCGGCACAATTTTTGGAAAACCACGAAAAGCGAGCGGGCAGAAGCCCTTTTCCAAAACGTTAAACGACAAAAAGAGTTGCCGCAGCCAACGACTGCGGCAACTCTTGCCTACCCGAAAAGGGAGCAGATTTTACAAAACCCGTTTTTTTGTGCGTATCGTCGGGAATATTGTCGCATTCTCATCGGTCAACGCACACCTACCCCTCCCCTTTATAATTTTTTAACTCGTAAAACGAAGCGTTCCCACTCACAAGTTTTCCATAGAAATTGCTTGGAATTCCCTGCCGAAAAGATACAAATACCCCTCCTCATAAAAGGCGCGCGTCGTATCGAGCGTCTCAAGAAGGTAAAAACCTGCCGTGCCGTCGATTCTTTGCGGAATCAAATAATTTTGCGTAATCTGCCCGTTTTCAAGTTTTAGAAGCAAGTACATCGCCTCACGATCCCCGTTCTCCGTGATATAGACGCTCAAGCCGATCAAGCCGTTTTCTCTGTCAATCAAATAACTCTTATATTCTTCGGAGAATATCCCGTCAAGCTCGTAACAACTCACGCTGTCCACCTTGCCCTCGCCCTGCGTATACACTTCGATTTTAAGTTCCGATTTTCCGTTCTTCCCGATACCGACAAGGTATCCCTGCCCGAAATCGATCAGATTGGAAGAATACCCGTCAATCGTGCCCGTGTCCGTCCACTTGATGTCGGGAAGCTCGGATAAATCGAAGAAGAACACGGGATCGCAAAGTTCCACTACCACCGCCGTGCATACGTACGCTTTCGTACCGTTAAAACGCACGGATTCCGCCGATTCCCCGGGTGCAAATCCCTCCACTTCGGCAATCACTTCAAAGCTCGTCAAATCGACACAATAAAGGTTGACGTTCTGCTCACGAGAGATCGTTACCTCGGTGGTATAGCCGTTGTAGCGATACTCTTGCAATTCTCTTTTCGTCTGCGTCGTCACCACGCGCAAAACGTTCTCATATTCGTCCATGGCGTATTGATTTTTCACCGTACCGTCCACGCATACCGAATCCGTCAACGTTAAACCCTCGCCCGAATGGTTCACACAAGAGAGCTGCGTCTTGGAAATCTGCTCTATTCTTTCATTCGCCGCTTCCGAGCTTTCCTGATACGTTTGCGTCAAAAACAAATTCGTTGCAGACACGTATACCTCTTCCGAATAGGAAAAGAGTGCCAAGTCATCTTCCATCGCCAAGCTTTTTTCGTTCAACTTTGTAACGACGGTATAGCTCGCACTTGTCACGACTTCGGGGCAAACGACATTCTCGGCAGTCACGCTCCGCATTTCCTCTCCGTCGCCGTACTGCGGCAAAAAGGTTTTTTCGTTTCCGTAATCGACGTCGCTTTTGACCTTATACGAATTGATCACGAGAAACTCGCCGTCGATAAGCCTCGATGAAATATAATTTCCCGAAAGGTATATCCGACCGTTTTCCTTCACGTTCGTCGGATCGGTCACGTCAAGCGAAACCACAAGGGTATACACGTAGCCGCCACTGCTCGCTTCGGAAAACACCGTCAACGTCGTACAATCCTCGGAAAGATACATCTCGACGGGTGAGGTCACTCTCATACCCGAATCGTTTTCGATTCGATATTCTTCCACCTGTTCGGAATCAGCCCCCACGATCGAATACACACGGAGCAGGTGTGCGTTGAGTTTTTCGTAATATCCTTCTTGTCTCCATAACAACGTATCCGCGCCCG
>CAZRAS010000009.1:0-10962 GCA_964598045.1 uncultured Clostridia bacterium
CCTGCCAAGGGATGTTCGCCACCGAAATCCGCACTCGTCACCTGCACGATCAAGGCGCTGTTCGCATTCTCGCCGTCACGGGCATAATTGCTCATTCCGTTGACGACCACGCCCCCTTCTTCGCTAGCCGCAGGCATCACATATCCGCCGGGACACATACAAAAGGTGAATGCCGCACGTTCGGACGCATGGGAAACGAGCTTATAATCGGCAGCAGGAAGCCGTTTGTACGATGGCCCGTACTGAGCAAACCCGATTTTCGACTGCAAATGCTCCACACGTACCCCGACGGCAAAGTCTTTCTGCCGCATAGGAACACCCTTACGATCAAGCATTTCAAAAGTATCGCGCGCACTATGTCCGATCGCCAAAATCAAAGCCGACACCGACATTTTTTCGCCATACGGGCATACCGTGTCTTTATCGAGTGATTTTACGGCAACCTCACGCACTCGCCCGTTCCGAATAAATATTTCCTCTAAACGAGTATTGAACAGCACCTCACCGCCTTGTGCGCGGATATATTCGCGCATATTCTTCACCACACCTTTCAGCTTATCGCTTCCGATATGCGGTTTTGCCAAATACAAAATCTCCTCAGGTGCGCCGAATCGTACGAACAGCTCCAATACTTCTCGATTCAAAACGCTATGCGTCTGCGTATTGAGTTTCCCGTCAGAGAATGTCCCGGCTCCCCCTTCGCCAAACTGTACGTTGGTATTCACGTCCAACTTCTTATCCACGATAAACGTATCAATTTTTCTTTCCCGCTCTTCAATCCTCCCCCCTCTTTCCAACAGGACGGGACGGATCCCGTGATCAAGCAAGCGAATGGCACAAAACAATCCTGCAGGACCGCTTCCCACCACGACGACAGGCTCATTCGGTCGTTTATAGTCGGGTAATTTTTCAAATTCACGCTTTTCTCGAAGAGGCGGCTCTTTGGAAAATTCAATCGTATATACGAAACACAAATTGTTTTTATCGCGTGCGTCCAAAGACTTTTTCTTGATAACAAAATACCCGACTTTTCCGCCGAGTTTTTTCTGGGCAAACCGTAAAAGTTCCTTTTCGCCCTGATCAATGGGCAATTTAATATTCGATAAAGTAAGTACACGCATACCTGCCCCTCACCTTTTATTAATTGCGTTTGCGACGCACATTGCCGACGAGTACGCCCATTGCAGATTGAATCCGCCGCATTGCCCGTCCGCGTCCAGAATTTCTCCGGCAAAATACAAACCGGGTGCAAACCGACTTTGCAGATCGTCGTCCGTTTCCGCAAGCGGAATCCCCCCCTTCGTCACCTGCGCGTAATCGAAGCCAAGGCTCCCCGTCACGGAAAGTCGAAAATCCTTTACGAGTTTCGTAGCCCGTTCCATATTCCCGTCGGCTCGTTTCATCACGGCCCTGCCCACCTGATTATTCAAAATTCCGAAGAGCAATTCTCCTTTGTCGAGCGTAGGGAATGCTTGCCGTTTGCGTTTGATCATCGACAAAATTTCCCCCTCCGAAACGTCGGGTAAAAAGTCCACAGCCAGCGTCGTACCTGCCGCCAAGGTATCCGCCACGAACGCCGAGATACGAAACACCGCGTCCCCGGACACACCGTAATCGGTGAATATGATATCCCCTCGCAACGACGTCTTTTTTCCTCCGAAAAACGCCGTTAAGCCGCCGTCAACGACTCGAATCCCTTTAAGCGTTTTCGTATACGTCGTCTCCGTTTTAAGCTGTACCAGCGACGGATAGAGAGCGGTCACCGTATGTCCTAAACTTTCCGCAAGCGCATACGCCGAACCGTCCGTTCCGAAATTCTTTGCTGCCTTTCCGCCTGCACAGAGCACGACGAAACGCGCAAAAATCCGCTCCATCCTTTTTTCCTCCCCCGTTTCCAAGGTAAACACAAATCCGCCGTTCGATCTTTCCATCCGCACGACGCGAGTCTGCAAGCGAACGTCCACCCCTTTTTGCGTAAGCGAAAATCGCAGCGCATCCGTAAGCGAAGACGCCTGCTTACCGGCAGGGTACACCCTGCCTCGTTCGTCTGCTTGCAATAAAACCCCCAACGAACGGAAAGCCGCCGTCAAACGTTCTTGATTCTCCGCGCGAATAATCTTCGAGATCTTCCCTTTCGAACTTGCATCCAAGCAAAAATATTCCGTTGTATCGGCTGCGAGGTTGGTGACGTTCCCCTGCCCGTTGCCCGTTGCGGAAAGTTTTCGTCCCACCCGTTCGCCACGTTCAAAAAGGACTGTTTTTTTTCCGTCCTGCAACCCATTCGCAAGAAAAAGCCCCGAAGCTCCGCCGCCTATAATTGCCACTTCTATCTGTTCCATACCTACATTGTACTCTTTTTTACGAGAAAAGTCAATTTTTTTGAAAAATTGATAAGAATTTTTTACTATCTACCTTGACTTTTTTTGAAATTTATATTACAATATTTATGTATAGAAAAATTTCACTTATTTTCACCATTGTAAGGAGAATAAATTTAGAAAACATGGAAGAATTGAAAGCATTGTTTGACGCATTCGTCGCATATTGCGCGAAAACGCCTTTTCACATTGCAGTGCTCATCGGGATTACCGCTCTCATTCTCGGCTCTGTTATCGCCCTCGTACTCGTCGGCATAAAAGACAAACGAAGGTCCCAACCGCAATCTCTTTCCCCGCCTTCTCCGCAACCGATTGAAGAAATTGTAAGGGACGAATTTCGGGAATCGCTTACTCGGCTAAACGAATCTTCTACGCTCAACCCCGTCGATGAAAACGAGACACACGTTTGCGAAGTCGTCGAAGCCCCCGTCGGGGAAGTTGACGAGGAATTCGAGAAAGAAAAGAAGGACACGGAAGAAACTCCTAAGGAAAAAGAGTTGAAAACAATCGAAACGAGCAATCATAAACAAGAAAAAAATATTAAAACGGCTGATAAGGAGGACGTTATGTTACTTGACGAACTGAAAGACATTGACACGGAAATTGATTTTTATGAAGAAGACGAATTGGACAAAATGGCACGTTACAGCGGAAAATGGGCAATTTGTCGCGTTGTAACCAACGATTCCGCCAACGAAGACACCTTCTTTTTCGAGCTGCGCTCCACCAAAGGCGAACAGCTTTTTTCCAGCGAAGAGTACACCGGCTACAACGGTGCTTTACGCGGCATAGAAACGCATAAATCCAACATCTTACGCAACAACTTCCGCATCGTGCCCACCAAGCACGGAGGTTACACCTTTAAGCTTTTGAACGGCAAGGGTATGCTCTTGTGTTTGGGCAACGCTTATCCCACAGAGGCAGATTGCAAACAGGCGGTAGAACTTATCAAGCGTTTTGCACGCACCGCTTTCATCGATGAAAACTTGCAGGACGTCGTCGTAAAAGTACCCGAAGAGACGAATGAAGTTCTTCCTCCCCTTCCCGACGGTCACAACGGCAAATGGCTCATCAATTGCCGCACTTTGGAAAACGGAGAACGTGCTTTCTATTTCGAGCTTCTTTCCGAAACGGATAAATGCTTGCTTTTGAGTGAAGATTACTCCTCCTATATCGGCGCAATCAACAGCATTCAAACGCATAAGACGAATATTAAAAACGACAACTTCCGTATTTCCCTCACCAAGCAGGGAGATTACGTGTATAAACTTTTGAACGGCAACGGACAGCTCTTATGTTTGGGCGATCATTATAAAACCAAGCATCTTTGCAAATACGTCGTGGAAATGATCAAAGCATACGCAGCCAACGCACCCGTCCTTACCGATCCTGATTTGATGCAGGAATAATCGACTGAACGCAACTTGGGGATTTGAACTTCAAATCCCCTTTATTTTTGGAGTAAACAGACTATGAGAGAAATCGACCCCGCGCAAACGAAACGTGCGAAAGCCTTCAAACTGTGGATAAACGCTCCCATGCCCATGATCACGATCGTCAAGACCTTCGACGTCACACGTGTCATCAAATACAGCAAGCGAAACAAATGCAAGCTGAATATGTTGCTTTGCTTCCTTATCGGAAAAGTCGCTTCGAAAATCGACGAGTTTTACCTGCTCGCAAAAGACGGAAAACTTTGGCAATTCGACAAGCTTGCCATCAACGTCATCGTGCCCCTCCCCAACGGAGGCATTGAAAATTGCGACGTTCCGTTCAACCCAGACTTGTCCGCCTTTCAAGAAAGCTATCTATCCGTCACCAAACACACGCAGGAAACGGGAGAAGCCTGCGTTTTGGGTGAGGAGTACAACATTATCGGCACTTCCGCTGTACTCGGAACGGAATTCGATGGCGTCGTCAATCTATATTCGGGCATTTACAACAATCCGTTCCTTGTTTGGGGTAGGTATAAAAAGAAATTCATCAAATACCTGCTCCCCATATCCATGCAATTTCACCACACGCAAATGGACGGAAACGACGTCGCGAAATTTCTGGAACTTCTGCAAAAAGAAATGAACGACTTGAAATAGAATCAAGAAGATAAAGAGCCGTATTGCGCAAGGATATGCAACACAGCTCTTTTTTTACCGATTCGTCCCAAAGGCTGCGCGAACAAAATCGAACAGCCTTATTTTTGACCATGCCCAAAACACTCGAACTCCGATGATTCGACAAAATTTTCGACAAATATAAACGCGCCGATTTCCTCGACGCGTTCGTTTTTACGTCATCTTGCTCCGCCGCCACCGCCGCCGAAGCCGCCGCCTCCGAAACTTCCGAAGCTTCCGCCTCCGCCGCTACGTCCGATGTGGCCGCCGCCGCTGTTTCCTCGCCTTCCCATCTCCTTGGCAATCTCTCTCGTCATCGCACGATTCATGCAACGATAGATTACATAATGGTCAAAGACGGATAAAGTCGGTGTCGAGCACCATTCGGGCGGTTGCAAAGTGATTTTCTTAAACTTGTTTTCCCATTCATCCGTAACCCCGAGCACCTGCGCATAGGGCAATACTTTATAATACAAATCGGGATTTTCTTCCAGCATGAACTTAATCTTATCCTCTTCCGTCACCACGATAAAGTCCTTAAAACCGAGGATATCGCCAAGCACCTTGGAATACTCTTCCGTACGCGACAATACGCCGCGCGTCGTAAAGCATACGCCGAACACCCCTACGCAGAGCGCAATCTTTTCAGTAGCCGTCATAATAAATCCGGCAAACAACCAAACGAACAGGACGGTGGACAAAACAGCGATTACGATTTGTCCGAGTACGGAGCCTCGACGCTGCGAAGGCTTCCGTTTATAGCGATAATTCTCGTCCATTCGTCCAGCGAAGCCAAGCAACAAAACGGGAAGAGCCAATACGATCCCCCAGTAATAATTATATCCGCCGCCCACTCGTTTTCCCATGAAGAAACAGGCAAAAAAGCCCAACAATGCCGCGAGCGCACATCCGCCGACGTATCCCCAAACGGACTTCTTCTCATACATGGTAGGCGGATTCGGGACTTGCATTTTGGCAATCTCCATATAATTGTAGAAAGAACCCACAAGTTCCGAAATATGTGCCGCTTTACAATTATCCGCTCTTTCACGTCCGTTTTCAAAAAGTCCGTCAAAGAGTGTTTTGGCATAGGAAGGTTCGAAATCGGGCAATTCCTCAACGCGGCTGATCAGTTCCGGATCATCCTCGTCGGACAAATCGATCCGCAAATATCCCTTATCCGCAAAGTAATAGATCATGGAAGTGATATCCTCGTTATCCACAGCCCCGTCCAGCCATTTTCCCATTTTCAAAGGATCCATTTCATCCGGTGCTTTGATATTGACAACCGTCACCATTTCCCTATGCGTCTTAGAAAAGTTACGCAGAAAAAGCGCCAGTGCCATCGTCACGACCACCCCGAGGATAATCCAAAACAATTCAGACGTAAAAATACGAGTTGACAAATAATCGTCCAACGTTCCTTCGGGTAAGGCAAAGGATAACGTAATGCCGCCCGTCACGAATTCTTCGTACTTGCCGCTCCAACCTCGTTGAAGAACGTCTGCCGACATCGTAATCGTCTTCCCGTCTTTCGAAAGAGAATCCGTCACTTCGTTTTCGTTGCTCACCCCGAAAATATCCGTATACACTTCATAATCGGACGAGCCGATCGCCGTAGGCAAATGGACCTGCACCGTTACGTCGTAGAGTGCCACTGTCCAACCAAAGCCAACAACGTCTATAATCATGCCGTTTTCCCGATCATCGACGTTCTGTTCCATCAAATAGAAAATATCATACGTCCAAATCCGTCCTTTTCCTACGTTTCCGATGCAACATACGTCCAAAAAGCCGTCCATATCAGGGTTATCTTCCACGCGATAAGTAAATTGATCGTTTCCGTCGCAAGCCGCCTCGATCGCCGAATACCGCGCCCCTTCGACGGGAAGAGAACGATAGAACATCGTAAGCTTTTCGTACTCGTCGTTATATTCCCGTAAAAACTCCACGGTGATATGTTCCTCGACCTCGATCTTTCGATCCTCTCGCACGGTGATTTACAAATCATACTTGCGAATTGCGATATAATCCCCGCTTTCTGCCAGTGCGGAAATAGAGGTCATTGCATACCTGCCCCCACCAAACAGCACACATGACAGGCATACGAGCGTCACCGAAAGGAGTGCCGCCACACGCGTAAAACGCGTCCGAAATTTTTCCGTCATTGTCTTAAAAAGATACCTTGACGTTCTTGCGTTCTTCTTCGCTGTCAAGTTCGAAATACGGTCTTTTCGTATATTCTTCTCCCATACGTTTCGCTACGATATTATCGGGGAACAATTCGATCTTCGTATTGAAAGTCTTGACGTTGCCGTTATAGTATCTACGCGAAGATTCAAGCTCGGTTTCCAATTTTTTCAGCTGATTCTGCAAATCGGTGAAGTTCCCGTTCGCTTTGAGGTCGGGATAGTTTTCCGTCACCACGTTGAAGAGGGTACGCAAGGAGGAATTCAAATTATTTGCCGCTTGCGCCTTTTCCTCTACCGTCTTCGCAGCACCTGCAACGTTGCGCGCCTCAATCACTTTTTCCAGCGTCTCACTTTCATGCTTTGCATATCCCTTCACCGTTTCCACGAGGTTGGGGATAAGATCGAAACGTTTTTTCAGATAAACGTCGATGGTTGCCCACGCCTCTTCCACTTTATTTTTCAAGCGTACAAGGTTGTTACGGGTTGCAATCCACCACCCCGCGATTCCGATGACAAGTCCCAGAACAACGACGCAGGGAATGGTGATACCGAGGAACAATCCCCAGTTAAAAAGTAAGGAATTTAACATAATTATCTCCTTTTGAAATTTGTTTACTGCACAAATTTCATTTCATAATAGTATCTATATTATACAACAGAGTTTTTCGTTTGTCAATATTTTGGAAGCAAAAAAAATCACACTCAAAAAGGGCGGACATTCACGGTAAGCAAAAACGGACCTCTCGATGATACGCTTCACGAAAAGTCCGTTTTTTACGTTGTTTTTCCTTTACTCGACTGCCGAGCGGTTCTTCAACCACAACACCCCGTCGGTAATGAAAGGCGAAAGAATCAGCCAAAGAGCCGCCAAAGCGATGACGGAATAGGTGATAATCGAGCCGACCGAGCGCACACCCGCAAAAACCATGGACACGAAGTTAAAATTAAACAAACCGACCAGTCCCCAGTTGATGGCTCCGACAATCACGAGCACGTAAGCAATAATGTTGACAATACGCATATAATTTTCCTCCTAAAAGCAGTATGTTTCAAGAAAGAAAAATTATACAAACACTTTCTTTTTTTTATTCAACGCATACCTGCCTGCATGAAATATAAAAAATCAGTTTTCGATAAACTTCAACAAATCCTCAAACACTTCCTCTTTTCCGATCTCGTTGTGAATTTCATGACGCATCCCTTCGTACAATTTTCCCGAAACGCTTTCATACCCGACGTCGCGTAAAAACTCAATTGCTTTCAACCATTTGAGCTCGTCCACAATCATAATATCGTCGCTCCCCGCAACGAAATGGATGGGTAAGGAAGGATTTTTCACCTGATATCCCTTCTTTTGATAGGTATATTTCATAAGGTTGAGTAAGTTTTCAAATCCGTTACAAGTAAAGACAAATCCGCACCAAGGATCGGCGTCCTTCTTCGCCACGACTTCCTCGTCTCTCGTCAGCCACGAACCGCCTTTCTCCTTTTTGAGTTTATCCGCACCTCGACCGATCGACAACCGATCAAGCAGTTTCGATCTATAACGTTCCCCTTTACATACAGTGATCGTCTTATGAAGCGCAAACGCCTCCGGCGTAAGAGGATTATAGGAAGGCGATCCGCAAACGATAAGCTTATCGATCAGCTCGTCGTGTTCGCGCAAATAACAGCGCACCACCATCGAACCCATGCTGTGTCCGAATAAAATCAAAGGCAAATCCGGATATTGCGTACGCAAATACCTCGTCACTTTTACGCAATCTTCCACGACAGCTTTGCCGCTTCCGTCGCCGAACCAACCGAGATCTTCTTCTTTTTTCACGCTTTCTCCGTGTCCGCGATGGTCGTGTCCGGCTGCAATATACCCTTTGGAAGCGAAAAACTTCATCATATGTTCGTAATAATTTTTGTATTCGCACATACCGTGTACGATTTGAACGATCCCCTTTGGTTGAGCGTCCGGCTCATAAACGATTCCCTGCAATTTAAGTCCGTCAAAATCGGACGCCACCGTAAATTTCTTTCTTATCATACCGTATCCTCCTATAAGGCAAGGGAAGGCAAACACCTTCCCTTGTGATTTTTATATGATTATTCTGAACGAAGCGCCACAACGGGATCTTTCTTCGCTGCCGCATTGGCAGGAATCAAACCGCTGATAAGCGTCAACACGACACTGATTACGACCATAAGCACCGCCGAACCGATGGGCAAAGCCGCCAACGAAGGAATCCCCGTCAACACTTCCAAAATCAAGTTCACGACAAAGGCGATGAGATAGGACACACCGACGCCGATCAAACCCGAAGCAAGCCCGATGATAAAGGTTTCCGCATTGAAAAGGTTTTTGATATCCCGCTTTCTCGCCCCGAGCGAACGCAAAACACCGATTTCCTTGACTCGTTCGACCACGGAAACGTAGGTGATAATTCCGATCATGACCGAAGACACGACGAGGGAAATTGCCGTAAACGCCACAAGCACGTACGTGATGACGTCCAAAATCATTTCCACCATGCTCATCATCGTGCCGATCGAGTCGGTATATTTCACTTGCTGCGATGCGTCATGCGTATCGTTCCAAGCATCCAGATGTTCGATAATCTTCTCTTTTGCAGCGAAATTGCTCACATAAATGGATATGGAGTTCGGTTTCGATTCTCCGCCGACCGTCCGCACGGCAGTATCGCCGTACAGGAAGTTGATGTTGCTTAAATAGCTTGACAGAATGTCGCTGCTCCCCGTAGAGCCCTCCCCGCTCTGTCCCGCCATAGACGAACCGGATAAATAATTTCCTTCCACCGTTTCCGATGCAATACGGAACGCGTCTTTATCCTGCAACAAGAGATAGATCTCCGCAAACTTGTTCATATACTCGCTGTTAGTATCCGAATTCGGCTCCATTTCCGAAAGTTCCTGCGTCGCCTTAACAAAGGCTTCTCGCTTCTCATTCTGCATTCTCAACGTCTTAACGATTTCCGAATCTTGGTTGACGTCGATCCATTCGTTGTAGAGCTGTTCGGTAAGGAACAATCCGCCCGTCATGCCGCTCATACCGCTACCCAAGCACCCGTAATTCAAACCGTCTTTAAGGCGCAAGATCCCGCTGATCTTCACTTCTACCCCCGAACCGATGTTCAATTGCTCCCGTCTGCCCGCATAATCGTAGATATAATTTCCGCTCGTTGCCTTTTGATAGATAGAATCGTTGTAATTGAGCATATACGTCTTGCCGAGGATCTCGTCGTAATCGAGCCTCATATCCTGTTTTTCGTCGCCCGTCTGGAAAAGGCTGAGAAATTTATCCTCCCCGATGAACCCGAGCTGTGCCAAAGACAGGTCGATAATGTCGTTATTCCCGCCGACGACAAGCACCCCTTCATTCGAAGTTTTCGGGAACTCCCCGGCAACGATATCGTACTGAGAAAGCACGTATTGTCCGAAATTCGGATCGTTCACATCCGCCGTACCGGGCATCTTGCCCTGCATGTCACCCAAATAATTGACGAGATAGGCAAGGCTGGAATATTGCGCGTCCAACTGCAACAGTTTTAAGGTATAATAATCGCGCAATCCGGAAAGGGACATGACCACGGTTTTCTCCGCGCCGTCCTCTTTGATATCCACTTCCGTGAACAAAGAATATTTCAGCGTCGCCCCCGTTCCGTAAGAAAGAGTTTCGTAATAATCGCTCGCTTCTTCCAAATAGGAAATATAATCGTCGGAGATATCGTTCGTCACCTGCATTCCCTGTGCAATGTTCGTCAAGAAAGAGTTGACGTAAATTTGATTGTCGAGCTCCGACAAATCGGGTAACTCGGTCGCCGAGTTCAGTCCCGACAAAATCGAACTGACGTCAAGCGTCGTTTCCTGAATGGACAAAGGTGCGGAAGAAAGCATATCCTCCTGCATACGCAAAATATAATTGTTAAAGCCGTTGGAAAGCGCAAGCACAAGACAAACACTGATAATACCGATGCTCCCGGCAATGCTCGTCACGCTCGTACGCCCCTTCTTCATGAGCAAATTCTGCGCACTCAACCCCAAAGACGTCTTAAAAGACATCGACGATTTTTTCTCTTTTTCTTTGGCACTCTTTCTCGCAAACTTTTCCGTAAGCTTTTTCAACTTCTTTTCGAGTTTGCTTTGTTTCTTCTCCTCCGTCGCCACGACCTCGGAAGAAACTTGTTCTTCTGCGCTTTCGGAAAACCCTTCGTCCCCTTCGTAAGGGTTACTGTCCGAAAGCACTACGCCGTCCTGCAAGCGAACGATACGGGT